>DASSIO010000056.1:0-34613 GCA_035691825.1 Terriglobales bacterium
ACTGATAGTTCCTGTAAAATAGCCGCTTGCGCTCAAACTGCGGCACCTCAGGGCCCTCAAGTAAGATCCTCCGGCGGAATTCCGCCTCACAGGCAGGGCAATGCGTCAACTGATGCGGTTGTTGCGCTATGTGGGTCCGTATTGGTGGCAACTGTTGTCGTCTGTTCTGCTGATGGCCTTCGTAGGGCTGCTCGATGCCTTTCGAGTGCTGCTGGTGGGGCCGATCTTCGATCGAGTCCTGAACCCCTCAACCGGCTCCCAGAACATCCAACTGTTTCGCATTCCGGGATCGGATCAGAGTGTCTACCTGCAGAGGTTTGTACCTTCGCATTTCCAGAACGCCTGGACAATCGTAGCTTTCGCGCTGGTTGCGGCCACTATTCTGAAGGGAATCTTTGATTATGCCGGAACTTACCTGGTGAACTATGTCGGGTTTGGCATGATCACGGACTTGCGCAACGACTTGTACAACGCAGTGCTGCGGCGCTCCGCCGCCTTTTTTCAGAAGCACTCAACCGGCACCTTGCTCTCAGCCATCGTCAACGACATCGAGCGGATACAGTACGCCATGTCAACCGTTCTGGCTGAATTCCTCCAGCAGTTCTTTACCCTGATATTTACCGCGGGCGTAGTGGTCTTGCTGGGCGGTTCCCTGGCGTGGGTCTTGGTGCTTTTCGTGCCCGCGATTCTGTACTCGGCGGGCAAAATTGGATTGCGGGTGCGCGCGACCACACGCAGCGGACAAGACAAGCTGGCCGATATCCAGAACATACTTCACGAAACAATTACAGGGAACCGCATTGTGAAAGCGTTCAGCATGGAATCGTGGGAGATTGCGCGCTTCCGTGCTGCCGCCCGGCGTCTGTTTCGAGCCAACCTGCGTTCCGTGGCAGCCTCCGCCATTAGTTCGCCGTTGATGGATATTTTCGGCGCGATTGCAATCGCGATGCTTCTGCTGCTGGGCCGCGCCAAGATTGCCCACCATGTGTTCGCCACCGGAACGTTCCTGGCTTTCATTGTGGCGGTTTTCAAGCTGTACGAGCCGGTTCGGAAGTTTGCGCTCTTCAACAACAATTTCCAGCAGGCTTTGGGCGCTTCTTCGGAAGTGTTCCGGTTCATGGATCTACAGGACGACGTTCGCGAGAAGCCTGGGGCGAGTCGTTTACCTGCTTTCGCCAATAGTATCCGTTTCGACAACGTGTTTTTTTCGTATCAGGAGAATGGCGACGGTTCGCGCGATATTCTTAACGGAATCAATCTCGATGTTAAGGCGGGCGAGATTCTGGCCGTGGTGGGTTCGAGCGGAGCAGGCAAGAGCACTCTGGTGCACCTTGTACCCCGGTTCTTCGACGTGACCGAGGGGCGAGTCTTAATTGATGGGCACGATATTCGGGATGTCACGTTGGCCTCTTTGCGGGCGCAGATCGGTATCGTGACGCAGGAAACCGTGCTGTTTAATGACACGGTGACCAACAATATCGCCTACGGTCAGCCGCATGTCTCGAAAAAAGACGTGGAATCGGCGGCCCGCATGGCGCTTGCCCATGAGTTCATTATGGACATGCCAGCCGGTTATGAAAGCGTGATCGGCGAGCGTGGCGTGCGGCTTTCCGGAGGCGAAAGACAGAGAATTGCGATTGCCCGCGCCATCCTGAAGAATGCGCCGATTCTGATCCTCGACGAGGCCACTTCGGCACTGGATACCGAATCGGAGGCGCTGGTGCAATCGGCGCTCCAGAATCTGATGGCCGGCCGCACGGTGGTGGTCATTGCGCATCGCCTGTCGACGGTGCGGCGCGCCGACCGCATTGTGGTCCTCGAGTCGGGCAAGATCACTGACATCGGCGCGCACGAAGACCTGATTAAGAAGCTAGGTACTTACCGGCGGCTTTACGACTTGCAGTTTGTAGACTTGGATCCGCCGAGAGTTGCGGTTAGGCATTAACCGTTAGAAGCTTAGAGCAGCCGTCAGCCTCTCTGAATGGCAATACGCTCCATGACCGGATTTGCGCAGGTGAAGGGCCAGGTTGGGGATTCGCTGGCTTTTTCGCTATCCCTGAAATCCGTGAATCACCGCTTCCTCGACCTGCACTTTCGCATGCCGGCGGAGAGCGAAACGCTCGAAATGAAGCTCAGGCGCATTCTCAAGGAAAAGATGGCGCGGGGGCACGTGGAGCTAACCCTGAATCTAGAACGAGGTGGCGGCGCAGGATTTGTTTTGAACCGCGAGTTGGTGGGCGGCTACATCGCAGCGTTTCGGACCGCAGCAACAGAGTTCGGCGTGGCCGCCGAGCCGGATCTCAATGCCCTCCTGAGAATCCCGGGCGCAATGGATACGGGGACATTACCGGCGGACGGAGCGCTGGAACCGGCAGTGCTGGCTATGATCGATGAAGCGCTGGCGCGGCTGAACGCTATGCGCGAAGAGGAAGGCCGGGGAATCGAACGTGAACTTCGCGAACGCATGACCCACATCGAAAAGGCCGGCAATGGAGTTGGTAATCACCGTTCGGCAGTGCTGCAGGCGTATATCGAGAAACTGAAAAAGCGCATGGAGGAGTTGATCGGCGCGCAAGTGGATTCGGACCGGATTGCACAGGAAGCCGCACTGCTGGTCGACCGCAGCGATATTCAGGAAGAAATAGTCCGGCTGCAAACTCATGTGGAACACTTCTTGGGCCTGCTCGATAGCGGGGGAGAGGTCGGCAAGAAGCTGGACTTCCTTCTGCAGGAAATGAACCGGGAAGCCAATACCTTGCTGTCCAAGACTTCCGGCTTGGCGGGAGAGGCATTGAAAATCACAGAGATGGGGCTAGCCATTAAAGCAGAAATTGAAAAAGCGCGTGAGCAGGTGCAGAACATCGAATGAGCATTGTCTTCATTGTTTCTGCGCCCTCGGGGTCGGGAAAATCGACCCTGGTGAATGAGTTGCGCAAGATCGTGCCCCACCTGGATTTTTCAATTTCTTTTACCACCCGGCCCCCGCGGGGCAGCGAACAAAATGGCCGCGAATACTATTTCGTGTCGCGAGCCGAGTTCGACAAGATGCTCCACCAGGACGAGTTTCTGGAAAGCGCCGAAGTATTTGGGAACTGCTACGGAACGGCGCGGCGATTCCTGCGAGAGGCGGAGACGTCCGGTGATGACCTGGTGCTGGATATCGACGTACAAGGCGCAGCCCAGATCAAGAAACGGATTCCTGGCGCCGTCAGCATCTTCATCCTGCCCCCTGACCGGAAAACGCTGGAATGGCGCTTGCGGAGCCGGGGCTTGGACGCTGAGGATGTGATCGAGCGCCGGTTGGTCACGGCCAGCCGGGAGATTGAGAATTACGACAAATACGACTATATTTTGGTTAACGATCGGCTGGAGGATTCGGTGGAAGCGCTGAAGGCCATCGTTTTGGCAGAACGCTCGCGACGCTCGGAAAAGAAGACGACTTCCGCTGATGAGTCCCGGAACTTTGAAATTGCCGAGCGCTGCCGTCTGGCCAATGTCCGCGAACGGCTGCAGCCGATTTTGGCATCGTTCGTGACTTCGGTGTCGGGTGCCCCCTAGGTTGTGTAACGCGGCCTGAACCGCGCGCCGTAGTTCAGGGGAGAAAACATTATGAAGTTGATGGAAGGCTTCGACAGCAACTATCGCTACATTCTGGTAGCCGCGCGCCGGGCGCGCCAGCTGCAAGGTGGAGCGCCACCGGTCATCGAAACTCATTCCCGTAAGCCTTGCCGCATCGCACAGGATGAGATCAAGGCCGGCAAAGTGAAATGGCTCATTCCGGAGCTTGCCAAGTCGCCGGCGGAAGCCGCTGCCGAGATGCTGGACAAGTCCGTCCCAAAGGACTAGGCAATCTGTAATTGCCTGCGACCTGACGCCTGCCCGGTTCCTCTAAGTAAGGTAGCTGTAGTTTCGGCTGCGGGACGACCCTTATGAAAGTCGTGCTTGGTGTAAGCGGCGGCATTGCGGGCTATAAAGCAGCGGAAATCGTGCGCCTGCTGCAGGACCGCGGCATTTGCGTGCAGGTGGTCATGACGCAGGCGGCACAGGAGTTTGTGAAGCCGCTAACCTTCGCCGCGCTTTCCGGGGAGAAGGTCATTACCGACTTGTTCGGGGCTGGCGCCGAACAGCCCAATCTTGATTCCGCTGTAGAGCACATTGCTGTCGCCCAATCCTGTGATGCGCTCGTAGTTGCGCCTGCCACGGCGGATGTCATCGCCAAGTTTGCCCAGGGACTTGCCACGGATTTTCTGACGACTCTTTATCTCGCCACCAAGGCGCCCGTGGTGGTTGCGCCCGCCATGAACGTGAACATGTGGGACCACCCCGCGACGCAGCACAATTTGGAGATACTCAAAAAGTGTGGGGTGAGGGTCGTCGAACCGGGCAGTGGTTATCTGGCCTGCGGCATGACGGGGCCGGGGCGGCTCGCAGACAACGAACTGATCGTGTCGGCAGTAATGGAAGCTTTGGGCGCTTCGCAAGATCTAGCGGCTGATACTGTTCTGATTACTGCCGGACCAACGCGCGAAAAGATCGATCCAGTGCGTTATATCAGCAATCGCTCCAGTGGCCGCATGGGTTACGCTTTGGCCGAAGCTGCGCTTCGGCGCGGGGCACGAGTGTTGCTCGTAAGCGGCCCTACTTCCCTGACTCCGCCTGGGTCGGCCGAGGTGACCTGGGTTGAATCCGCTGACGAAATGCGCGCAGCTGTGCTGCGGCTTTTGCCTCGATCCACGATTGTCATCAAAACTGCGGCGGTTTCCGATTATCGCCCCAGGAATGTTACGGATCAGAAGATCAAGCGCACCGGCGCTCTCAACCTTGAGCTCGAGCCTACAAAGGATATCCTGGCGGAAGTAGCGGCGGAGAAAGGCTCGCGCATTGTCATCGGATTCGCCGCCGAGACTCAGAATGCGCTCGAGAACGCGCGAAAAAAGCTGGCTTCCAAGGGCCTGGACGCGATTGTGGTTAACGACGTCTCCCAGGAAGGCATCGGTTTCGATTCTGACCGCAACGCCGTCACGATCATCAGCGAAGAGGAAGTCGTCGAAGTTCCTGAGACTACTAAGCTGGAAGTCGCCAAACGTGTTCTGGATCAGGTCACAAAATTACGCAAACACCGGGCGGTGAAAGCCTGATGGCGCCGGTGCTTGACGAACAGCTTAAGCGTGTCCTCGCCGAGCGAATCCGCTACTACAACGAACTCGGAATCTATGATTTTTACAGGCGCGAATTAACCGGATTGAGCCCGGCTGAAGATGCGCAAGGTTCGCAGAAGGCGACGCCTGAAAGTGTCTCCCAGATCGACATTCATACCCAAGAACTAGAATCGATGACTCCTAAAGCGAAAGCAGCGGTTGGGCGTGTATCACAAGAGGATTCATTCAGTTCGGCTGCTGGTAAGCCTGAATCACAAGTAGCGGACCCGCGTCGAGGGTTAGCGATTATTCGCGAGGATCTCGGCGATTGCACGCGCTGCCGGTTGCACAAACAGGGGCGGAAGCAGATCGTCTTCGGCGTCGGGAATCCGGGGGCGGAATTGATGTTCATCGGCGAAGCTCCAGGCGCCGACGAAGATGAGCAGGGCGAGCCCTTTGTAGGCCGTGCTGGCCAGCTGCTCAATAACATGATCAAAGCTATGGGGCTGCAGCGGGAACATGTGTACATAGCGAATATCATCAAGTGCCGTCCCCCGAACAACCGCACGCCAGAACGTGACGAATGTGAGACCTGCTCTCCATTTCTGATGCGGCAGATTGCTGTAATCAAACCGAAAGCGATCGTGGCGCTTGGCGCGGTTGCCGCCAAGACACTGTTGGCCATCAATGCTCCGATGTCCGACCTACGTGGCCGCTGGTACGATTTTCGCGGCACAAAGTTGGCTGTCACGTACCACCCAGCGTTCCTGCTCCGTGATCCACGCCAGAAAAAAGAAGCCTGGAAGGATTTGCAGATGGTCATGAAGTTTTTGGGATTGGCGGCGCCGGCGAAAGCCGCAGAGTAAAGCCATGGCTCCGGAGCCGGTCAGCAAAACGAATGCCGAGCACTACGTCTGGGGCGGCAAATGCGATGGGTGGCACCTGGTTAAGAATAGTCAGTTGAGTGTTATTCAGGAATGCATGCCGCCAGGGGCAGCCGAGCTGCGCCACTACCACGAGAAGGCGCAGCAGTTCTTCTATGTGCTTTCTGGAGAAGCGGCGATGGAAGTGGGTGGCCGCCTCATCAAGGTAGGAACGGGGCAGGGAATTCACATCCCTCCCGGCCTTGCTCACCAGATGAAGAACGACTCGGAGCAGGACCTCCATTTTCTGGTTATCTCACAGCCACCCAGTCACGGTGATCGCGTCGCCGTTCCCTCCGAAAAGGCCTAGGCCCAAGGTTCATCGGTTTCTTAGGTTATCCTTCGACTAATGTCCGAATTCTGCGACGTGGCGCTGCCGGTTCCATTGGACACGGTTTTCACGTACCGCATCGTTGACGGCGTCCAACCGGTGGTTGGCGGGCGCGTGCTGGTGCCCTTCCGCCAGCAACGCATGTCTGGCATTGTGACCGCGATACACGATACGGCGCCCAAGGTGGCGGCCAAAGCGCTGGTCGGTGCGCTCGATTCAGAACCGGTGCTCAGCGAACAGCTCATGAGCCTCGGGCACTGGATCGCGAATTATTACCTGGCTCCCCTGGGGGAAGTTTTTCGCACTATGCTGCCTCTTTCCGCGGAATTTCAGCGTGCTATCTATTACCGCATCACCGACGAGGGGCGCATGGCTCTTCACCTCGCGGGAATGTCAGGATCATCGGCGCGAGTTCAAAGGAAGCCTGAGGAGATCCTGGCCGAGTTTCGCGTTTTGGATTACCTGGGCGGGCGCGAAGGCGTTCGGGAGCAGACACTGCGCAATGCCACGCGCGCGAGTAAAGATCTCCTCGCGGCCATGCTGAGGAAGAGATGGATTGCGCGGGAAGATCTCTCTGCAGCTCGCGATGCTGCACGCATCGTCAAGATCGCAGCCCTGAGAGGGACGATTGAAGATGGTAAGAAACTGACTGAGAATCAACGGAAGGTAATCGAAATTCTTGCCGCCTCGGGCGGCCGGCTTGCGTTGGAGCATCTGAGCGAAATCGAGATTCCGCGATCGACCCTACAAACGTTGGTGCGGCGTAATCTCGTGGATATTGTTGAAGCGCCAGCGGAATTCTCCATATCTGCGATTAAGCCTCGTGCAGTGGATGTCCAGCTCAATGAATTTCAACAGGAGGCCCGGCAGGAGATTCTGGACGGGATAGCTGCTCGTCGATTTGGCGGTGTACTGCTGCATGGGGTCACCGGTTCCGGCAAAACTGCAGTTTACTTAGCTGCCATGAAGTCCATACTCGATGCGGGCCGATCCGCGATCTTGCTGGTGCCGGAGATCGGCCTGACCCCAGCTGTGGCGGCCGACCTTCACCAGATCTTTGGCGATAACGTGGCAATTCTGCATTCCGCCTTGTCGGACAAAGAGCGCGCCGAGCAGTGGCATCGAATTCGGGAGGGACGAGCGCGCATGGTCGTGGGCACGCGGTCTGCTGTTTTCGCTCCTGTATCGGATCTGGCGTTGGTCATCGTTGACGAGGAGCACGACTCGTCTTACAAGCAAGAAGAAACTCCTCGTTACCATGCCCGCGACGTGGCGGTCATGCGCGCGAAGATGTCCAATGCGGTGGTGGTGCTGGGCTCGGCGACACCATCTCTGGAATCCTATTTCAATGCAAAGAAACATAAATACACACTGGTTGAACTGCCTGACCGAGTGGAACAGAGGCCCTTGCCGGAAGTCGACATCATCGACATGCGCCTGGAGTTTCAGGAGACAGGACAGGAGCCGGTCATCTCGCGCAAACTGGCCAGCGAAATTAAAGATCGCCTCGACCGTCGTGAACAAGTTATGGTTCTGCTCAACCGCCGCGGCTATTCGCCCATCGTTCTGTGCCGTAGTTGCGGGAAAAGTCTGGAATGCAAGAACTGCGCCATCGCGCTTACGCATCACAAACGAGCGCACAAGATGCAATGTCATTACTGCGGATTCATTGCACCGGTTCCACGCCACTGCGTCCATTGCGGCAGTGAGTACGTGTACTTCCTGGGGACGGGATCGGAAAAGTTGGAAGAGTTACTCCACGGCATGTTTCCGCAGGCTCGAATTGGACGCCTGGACCGCGACACGGTGCGGGGCCGGGAAGATTTTGAGCGCGTGCTGGGAGCGTTGAATGAGGGCGAACTTGATCTGCTCGTGGGCACTCAAATGATCGCCAAGGGCCATGACATTCACGGTGTCACGCTGGTGGGTGTCGTAGCGGCTGATGCCGCGCTTGGATTGCCGGACTTTCGCGCCGCGGAAAGGACATTTCAACTCCTGACCCAGGTGGCGGGCCGGGCCGGGCGCGGCCAGACTCCGGGCAAAGTTGTCCTGCAGACCTATTTTCCGGATCACTATGCAGTTCAGTACGCTGCCTTGCACGACTTCGCCAGCTTTTATGACAAGGAGCTTCGTTTTCGCAGCTGGATGCATTACCCGCCGTACAGCGCGCTGGCGAATGTGTTGATACGGAGCGAGAAGCTGGACGATGCCTTGCGCTGGTCCGGACTTGTGGGACGATTATTCGAAAAGGTTCCACATCCGGGAATCAGGATTCTTGGGCCCGCGCCCGCACCGATCGTGCGGTTGAAAAGTGATTACCGGTACCACTTTGTTTTGAAGTCTCCAAGCCGCGAGAAGCTCAACAACCTGTTGCGCTCGATGCTGGCGTATGCGGCGGAAGAGAAGATTCCGAGAACCAATTTAATCGTCGATGTGGATGCGGTGTGGTTGATGTGAAATAGCTACTAGCTCCTAGCGGCTGGCTTCTAGCTAAGCCGGCGGTGACGGTTGGACATGCAGCGTCTTTTGCCTCGATGGGTACGACACGTCTCCTGCCATTTCCCACGAGAGCTGAGAAGTTGGAGCCAAGCCTGAGTAATTAAGAGCTGAAGGCTAAGATCTAAAAGCTAAGCGGAAAGCTAGAAGCCAGGAGCTAAAAGCTAACAGCTAAAAGCTGAGAGCTGCTACTGTCCCGACCTGAATTCTTTAACCACTTCGATCAGCGAACTGTGGGTGAATGGGGTCGATGTAAAAGTCAGCAGGAGCATGATGATCCCAAACAAAGCCAGCCATTTCCTTCCCGAACTAATGCCGGGCCACTCAGGAACTATGGGATGGCGCATACCGCTGATGGCCAGCAAAACTGCCCAGAGCAGCCATCCGGCCCATCGGAAAAGTCCTAAAGGAATCAGGACAAGAATCGTGAGATTCGAAATTACGCGATGCAGGCGCGGCGAAATTGAATAAACGATATGGCCCCCGTCGAGTTGTCCACCGGGAAGCAGATTCAACGCAGTGGCGAACATTCCGACCCAGGCGGCGATCGCTATCGGATTTAATGAGACGCGGGAAAGACTTACTGATGGACGCAACAGAGTCTGGATCAAAGAAAAAATCCAGGGATAGCCTAGCTGAATGTCCGGGCTCAACAGTGCCTGCGGGCCGCCGTTGGACAAGGATAAGCCTAAAATCAGCGCCACACAGGCGCATACGAAACCAGCGATCGGGCCGGCGATGCCGATGTCGAAGAGGGCCGAGCGCGAGCGAATGGGACTCTTAATACGAATGAAAGCGCCGAGGGTTCCAATCAGGCTGGGAAAAGGGACGAAGAAAGGCAGCGTTGCATAGACCTTGTAATAACGGCAATACAAGTAGTGTCCCATCTCGTGAACAAACAGGATCAGCATGAGCGTGAGCGAAAACGGAATTCCAAGCAGCAGGTTGCGTGGATGCCCGAGCCCCCAGCGGAGTGGAAACACCGAGAGAGTGTCGTCGTTCAATGACAGCGCCGGCAATCCATGCTGATAGTTGAATTCCATGCGCGCCCCAACGAGCAGGGTCGTGAACACGGTCAGGAGGAATGCAACAACATAGATCCCGATGCGCCCGCGCGGCGGCTGTGCCAAAAAGACTTCTACAGGGCGATAGAATTCCGTGGTACTGGAAATTGGGGAAGCGGGTTCAGACATGCTGGTTTCCGGGCCTCTGGATGTGCAACGTACAGCGGCCCGGATGCAGTGACCCGCAGCGCGCCGACGAATGCCGGCGTAATTCAGGTGAACTAGTCGATGGACTGCAACTCCTTACCAGGTTTAAAGCGTACGGCCTTGCCCGGTGGGATCGAAACCTCAGCGCCGGTGCGCGGATTACGCCCGATGCCTGTCTTGCGCGGCCGCACATTGAAAACCCCAAAACCGCGGAGCTCAATGCGGTCGCCCTTGGAAAGCGCCTTCTTCATGCTTTCGAAAACGGTTTCCACGGCCATTTCCGCCTTGGTTTTGGTGATTCCGGTCTTGTTGACTACTTCATTGATGATGTCGAGCTTGATCACGAGCAGCTCCCGTGAAACAGTTCTGGAGATGTCACAAGTGATTGATGCTAAGGAACATAAGATAGATTGTCAATGTTCGCGTTTTTCCCGTAAGATGACGGTACCTTAAAGGTTCCCAGCCGCAATCGTCTCCAGCCGAGAAGTGTTTTCGTTCTTGCGCTCAGGCAGTCGTGGCATTTGCCGCTCAGTTCCAGACTGGGGAAAACCGCACACTTAACCGTAAGGAGTCGTATGGCCTTGAAAAGTGATCGCTGGATTCGCCGCATGGCGATGCAGCACGACATGATTAATCCCTTCTCGGAAAAGCAAGTCAGCCAAGGGGTGATTTCCTTCGGCGTATCGTCGTATGGCTACGATCTGCGCGTTGCCGACGAATTCAAAATTTTTACCAATGTGAATTGCACGGTGGTGGATCCCAAGAATTTTGACGAGCGCTCATTTGTGACGGTGCGGTCGGATGTAGCCATCGTTCCACCGAATTCGTTTGCGCTGGCGCGCTCGGTGGAGTACTTCAAAATTCCTCGTGACATCTTGACGGTATGCGTCGGGAAGTCGACCTATGCGCGCTGCGGCATCATTGTGAACGTTACCCCCTTCGAGCCCGAGTGGGAAGGATTCGTGACACTGGAAATATCCAACACGACGCCCCTTCCGGCCAAAATCTACGCGAATGAAGGCCTGTGCCAGATTCTGTTCTTCCAGGGCGATGAGCCGTGCGAGACCAGCTACGCCGACCGCAAAGGAAAATATCAGGCACAGAAGGGAATCGTGCTGCCGAAACTCTAGTCGTCAGTCGCCAGTCCTCGGTCGTCAGCGTGGCCCAATGCCGCACGCAAAGTTAAGCGTGCACTAGATTCGCTATCGGTGCAGCGGCCTGAGGATGGGGAACTGAGGAGCGACGACGGTAGACCGCCTACTACTTCTCGTTTTCGCCCTCTTTGAACATGTACTTGATGGAGGGCTTGTAGATCACCACGTTGGGTGCTCCGTTGCGATTCACTTTGATGCAGTTGCGGTCGTACCACTCGATGACGCCATGGACGTGCTCGCCATCCTGAAGCACGATGACCATGGGCGTTTTGCCCTGCATCTGTTTCTGATAATAGAAATTTTCGGCGTTGGTGCTTTCCGGTGGCGGAATCTTCTTACCGCCCGCGGGTCGGTCATTACGATCGCGGCGTTCCATGGGGGCAGGTCCGTGGTTATGGTTGTGCTCGGGGCGGCTCAATGAAGGCCGAATCAGACGCCGATTCGAGAATCCTTCCTGATCAGTAGAACGGTCTACAGATATTGCTTGGCTGAAGTCCTTCATCATGACACCGCCTGTGACGCTGTACGCGGATTACCACAACACCGAGCCGCCGTGATTGTGGGTACTAAGGGGTGAACGTGCACCTAAGCTATCACAGGGCAGCAGCTATGACAATCCTGTGCGGCTGTTCTTTATTCGCTTGTGCAAGCCTCGCGGTGAAATGCCTTCTGCTATAGTGCAATGTCTTCTTCGCAGCTGCTTCCCCCGTAGCCAGGCCAGAAATCTAATTATGTTGCAAGAATTTTCCTTCAAAGGCTTTTCCCGCCGGCCGTTACTGTGGCTTCGGACCGGCTTCTGGTTCTTCGGGATAGTGCTGGCGTTCGCGCAAGCCTGGTCATACCGCTATTACATGAGCGCGGACGCCATTTCCTATCTGGACATGAGCGATGCCATTCTTCCAGGCTATTCCTGGGGCAAACTGGTGAATGGAGTCTGGAGCCCGCTATATCCCGCTTTGCTAGGCATTGGACGTGCATTGCTCAAACCCTCTCCTTATCAGGAGATTGTGACCACCCACCTGCTGAACCTTGTGTTCTTTCTGTTCGCCTTTGCCTGCTTTGAATTCATGTTGAAATCCCTGCTTTCGAGGCGGGCTGAAACAGAGTTGGCGATGCTCATGCCCGATTGGGCGTGTTTGATCTTGGCTTACGCAATTTTTCTATGGGCATCTATTTCGCAGATTACCTTGACCACACTTCGGCCCGACATGCTGATGTCAGGTTTCGTTTACCTGGCGATGGGAATTCTTCTGCCTATGACAGGCCGGGCGCCGAGCTGGCGAGCGTATCTAGGCCTCGGAGTTGTACTGGGCGTTGGTTTTCTGGCAAAGGCGCCCATGCTGCCATTGGGGCTCCTGTTGATCGCAAGCAGCCTCTTTCTGGTGACGTCGTGGCGGAGTGCCTTCGCGCCCGCTGTTTGCGCTGGAATCGTCGTGCTGGTGATTGGAAGCTGCTATTTCGTCCCGTTATCGCGACTGCGAGGACACTTCACGCTGGGCGAAAGCGGCGCGTTCAACTATCTCTATCACGTGGATGGTATCGGTCCGACCTGGTATGTGCAGGAGCGAGGGGAAGCGAGCGGTACATTGCTGCGGAAGCCCGACAAAGTCTTTGACGCACCGCCAACCTATCGATTTGCATTTCCGTACCCCGTCACTCATCCGCTCCGCTTCGATCCGGCGTACTGGACTGAGGGTCTAAAGCCTCGCGTTCGCTTGAGCGCTCAATACGAAGCGATAAGAGAGAACCTGCACGTAATTGCCGGGATTTCGGCACTGGGGGCGCTCGTCGTAGCATTCGTTGTCCTGTTGAGCGTTGCCGATACGTGGTCAGCCCTACTGCGACTATGGCCTCTTTGGGTTTCTGGCCTATTCGGCGTGGCTATGTATCTGGTCATTCATGTTGAGCCGCGGTACATCGGGGTGTTTTGGGTTTTATTGTGGCTGGGTCTACTGGTTGGGTTGCGTCCTCCGCCGGACTGGCGGAACCGGCTGTTAACCGGAGTGACAGCCGGTATTGTGATTGCTCTATTGATCCCCACGATTGAGAGCAGCATGTACGATTTCCACAAGATGGGGTATGGGAGGAAAGATGCAGCCATCGAGGCGGCTATTGCGTTGCGGCGGTACGGAGTTTGTCCAGGCGACCCGGTCGCGCGGGTGAGTCGCGATATTACAGAACTCGCTTGGGCGCGAGTCTCAAGAACAACCGTGGTTGCGGAAGTAGATTGGGCATTCGCCGAGCAATTTTGGCAGGCCGATCCGGCCGTGCAGAGGGAGATTCTGCAGAGCATGGCGGGCTCGGGCGCTAAGGTTGTCGTCGCCCACCTTCTCTCAGGGGGTGCACCGCCGAGCGGTTGGACGCGCCTGGGACACACGCCATTTTGGGTTTACCCATTAGTTCCCATGGGACAACCGGCCTGCAGCACTCAAAACGGAAGATTATGATTCGCTCTTCTAGTTAGTTTCCAATGCGGTCGCGAAGGCATCCAGGGACAGGGAACGCAGCAAGTTGCGGCGCATGCCACGCTCCACTTCGGCAAGGCGCTCCGACGCAGCCATGATCCATCGCATATCACAAGCCTGCGCCAGTTTCTGTAGTTCTCCCGAGATGTCCGTGTTGCGCACCAGATCCGGTGTTCCTTCATGCAAAAACATCAAATCCTGCAACAACGAATAGAGCGTGCGCAACAAATGATCGGTTTTGTCGCGCCCTTCGGCTCCAGCGCGATATGTCTCGGTTACCTGAAACAATTCCGAATGATCACGGCCGCGCAAAGCGGAATTGAGAATCGTGAGGGCGTCTTTGCGAGCCTTGATGTAGGCATCCAGGTCGAAGTTGCGGGCGGATCCGACGGCGCCTTGGGACAAACGCGCCACTAAAGGACGTTGCGCAGCATTCCACTCAGGGCGCTGCTTCGCGAGATAGGATTCGATCTGCTCGACGGGAAGAGCTTCGAGAGTGAACGTCATCGAGCGCGAGCGGATCGTTGGGAGCAGTTGGCCGGGATTTTCGGTCAGCAGAAAGATGGTGGCAAAGTCCGGAGGCTCTTCTAAGACTTTGAGCAGCGAATTGGCAGCCTCTTTCATGAAAGACGATTCAGTGAAGATGTAGACGCGCTCTCGCGCGTCTGTTGGACGGAAATAGATGCTGGAAATTACATGTCTCACCTGGTCGACTTTGATCATCATCTGCGGCGGATCGGGCGGAATGATCAGAACGTCGGGATGAGTTTGGACGAGAATACGGGTTTCTTTCTTATCGGTTTCGCGAAGGTTCTCGCGAGCTTCGATGGCTTCCGCAAAGCGGACTTCCAAGTCCTGAGCTTCAGCGATGCGTGTGCAATTCGAGCACTGTCCGCAGAAGTCCGGTAGACCATTCGTCACGGATGCCGAGAGGCAATTCATGGTTCGGGCCAGCATCAATGCAAGCGTGTACTTGCCTGCTCCTGGTGCGCCTGCAAGTACGACAGCCTGTGGCAAACGCTTGCGGGCGAGCATCTCCCGCAGCCGGTTGACTGTGGATTCGTTTCCGTAAAAATCAGAAAAGGACATGCTTAAGGGCTACGAACGACACTGGGATCTGTTAATAGGTGCAAGCAAGTTTCAAGCAGTTTTGGCCGCCGACTTCAGCCTGGCCTGAACGAGACTGACGATTTTTGAGTGAGTGTCGTCTGCCGAGTGGCGGGCATCGACGACCACGACACGCTGCGGCTCGCGCTGGGCGATCGCCAGATAAGCGCCGCGGACGCGGCCAAAGAAAGCACGGCTCTCCTGTTCAAAGCGGTTCTCATCTGTCTGAGCAGTATTACTGCGGGTTGCGTTCCGCCGGCGGGCACGCTCAATGCTGGCATTAGGATCCGAGTCCATGAAGATCGTAAGCTCCGGCTGAATGCCGGCACAGAGAATGCGATGCAAAGCCAGTACTGGCTCGCTGCCAAGCTTCCGTCCTCCCCCCTGGTACGCCTCGGTAGAATCGGTGAAGCGGTCGCAGAGCACAATCTTGCCTTGCGACAGTGCGGGAAGAATCACCTCCTTCAGGTGTTGAGCGCGCGAGGCAAACATTAAAGCCAATTCTGCCATGGGCGCCAGATCAGCAGTTCCACTGGCGAGCAAGAGCCCACGAATCTTCTCACCCGTTTCGGTGCCGCCGGGCTCGCGCGTAACCACCACATCAAGGCCTTGGTGGCGGAGAACATGCGCAAGCCTCTCCAGTTGCGTGCTCTTGCCACACCCGTCCAAGCCCTCGATAGTGATGAATTTTCCTCGGCTTCGCACCCACGAATGATAACAAACGCCCAATTCAGGCCTTTACTCCAGAAGTTCTCGGGCGAAGTGATCAGAAATTTGCGAAACAGAAAATTCGTGGAACGATACAAACGCCAAGAGTGACTCCGATCGTGCAGGGCTGATATATTCACCTCTTTGCTTGGTCGAGGTTTTCAGGAGAAATGAATGAGGGTTTTGCGGGCATTGCCCCGGATTATCGTTCTGCTTTTACTTGTTCAGGTTCTTGCCGTCGCGAAGACACCGGCTCCGACGATCACGGTTGATGTCGACGCCACTGACGCGCCGCGCAAGATTTTTCATAGCTCGTTGGTAATCCCAGTTATCGGTTCGTCGCAGGCCACGGTTCTTACGCTCTACTATCCCAAGTGGATTCCGGGCGAGCATGGTCCAACTGGTCCCATCCAAGACTTGACCGGGCTGAAATTCTCCTCGAATGGGCAGCTGCTGAAGTGGCGTCGAGACTTGCTCGATGGATGGACCTTTCACGTCGATATTCCGGCGGGTGCTACGCAGGTGAATGCCGCGTTTGACTTTGCTTCGCCGGTCGGAGAAGAGGGATCAGGCATATACACCGGTGGCGCATCGGCCACGGACAAGATGACCGTTATCAGCTGGAATACGCTTGTCCTGTATCCAGCAGGGTGGACGTCCGACGAGTTGACATACCAGGGAAGCTTGCGGTTGCCGTCGGGATGGAAGTTTGGGACACCCCTGCCTGTGGTATCCCATGCGGGCGAAAGCATTCGGTTCTCTCCAGTCTCCTTGACGACCCTGGTTGACTCGCCGGTCATCTCGGGCGAATTTCTGAAGGTTGTGCCCCTCGCCGACAATCCGCTCACCGAAATGGATATCGCTTCCGACAGCGCCGACGCGCTGAATGCTCCTGCCGAAGTTTGGGATCACTACAAGCAACTTGTAGCTCAAGCGCAGAAGTTGTTTGGAGCGCATCACTATCGCGACTACCACTTCCTATACAGCCTCAGTAATCACGTGGCTCATTTTGGACTGGAGCATCATGAGTCCGACGACAGCCGAACCAGCGAACGGGCGCTGGTTGATTCCACAGAACGGAAACTGTCCGCAGGTTTGCTGCCGCATGAATATGTGCACTCCTGGAACGGCAAATATCGGCGGCCGGCGGATCTGACCACGCCGGATTATGAAAAGCCCATGCAGACTGATCTGCTTTGGGTGTACGAAGGGCTTACATCTTATTTGGGAGACGTTCTCAGCGGCCGCAGTGGCCTGCGCACACCAGAGGAGTTCCGAGACTCGCTTGCACTTATGGCCGCTGACCTCGACCACATTCCCGGCCGCACCTGGCGAAACCTGCAGGACACCGCCGACGGGGTGCCCTCGATGCAGGGAGCGCCGCGCCAGTGGCAGTCATGGCGCCGCGATCTCGATTATTACGATGAAGATGTCTTGAATTGGCTTTCGGTGGACATGATCATCCGCCAGCAGACAAAAGGCACAAAGTCCATCGATGATTTCTGTAAGTTGTTTCATGGAGGCCAGAACACGCCGCCGACGGTGAAGCCGTACACATTCGACGACGTGGTGAACGCCCTGAATCAGGTTGCTGCTTATGATTGGCGGGGATTCTGGACGGAACGACTTACGAATCACGGCCCGGGAGCTCCTCTGAGCGGGATCGAAGCGAGCGGATGGAAAGTGGTGTACGACGAGACTCCATCGGAGTTGTGGAAAGCCGAGGACGGCGATTCGAAGACAGTTGGCGCTGCTCTTTATTCGCTCGGAATGTTCTTGCGTGACGACGGCACCATCAGGGACACAATTGAAGGAATGCCGGCTGCCAAGGCCGGTATCGGCCCTGGCATGATTGTGATCGCCGTGAATGGACGCAAGTTTTCCGGAGATGTCCTGGAAGACGCTCTCAAGGCGGGGAAAACCGGTTCTTCACCTCTGGAATTGCTGGTCGAGAATACGACTTACTACAAAACGTACAAGATCGATTACCACGGAGGAGAGAAGTATCCGCACTTGGTTCGTGATGAATCCAAACCGGACACCTTGAGCGAAATCATTAAGGCGCACTGAAGCCCAGCATCGCGGGCCTACTCCTCGTCTGATATGCCGGAGAAAAGATCACTTTCCTGCTGCACCGGTGCAGGATGAGTGCTCGCAGCCAAATGGTACATCTCTTTGGCGCCTCTTTGCCGAACCGTGTTTTCAAATAGAGGGAAGAGCGGCGCCTGGCTGGTATGCGCGCGGAACGCGGCAAGTTTAGCCGGCAAATAAGGGCCGATTTCAATGACCGCGGTGATTGGAGACAATGATATTGGCTGTCGCTCCGGAAGAAAGAAATTAGCTGTCGCGTAGAAAAGCCTCTCAGTGCGGTGAGGGCTTAGTCCGTTCTTGAGCTGGTCTTGATAGCGGTTGTCCCGTCCCGCCCACTGGTAAGCGAGGGCCGCGAAAAGGGAAGCCATCGAGTGATCCGGGTGAGCAGTGATGCCTCCCTCCGGGCCGAAGGTAATCAGTATATGCGGCCGGAATTCCCGGACATGGCGGGTTACCTCGCACACCACGCTGTAGAGATCCTGCCGGTGCAGCTGCCCGTCGGCGTAGTCGAGAACGACGCCCCGAGTTACGCCCAGAATTTGACAGGATGCTGCGAATTCTTTGCGGCGCTGTGCTGCCAGTTCCTGATCGTTTTTTGCGCCGCCGCGATGGGTAGCCGCCTGACCAGGGGTAAGACACACTACAGAAGTCTCAATGCCGCGCTCGTGGTACATCCGCAACGCGCCGCCAAAGTTACCCGCTTCATCATCAGGATGAGCAGTGACGCACATCATGCGCAACATGGAAGGATTGTACGCGTATGGACTACATGACTTCCCGTGGTGGCCTGAAAAGCTCGGAGTACAAAACAGTCAGCGCGGACCTGTTCGAGGTGCGGTCGCGATTTGAACTAGATTGCTGGTTACACACTCGGTCTCGATTGCCATCGAGATATTGAAGGTCAGCCGCTCCAGCCTATGGTGTCCCATCTTGTGAAAGAGAAATGCTGTCCCGGTAGTGAAACTGTATCCGAGCAACGACGCGGCCAACTGCCCGCCCGTGCCTCGAGTGACCAACGGTCTGACGAATGGATTTAACTCCCGGCCATGATCAATGGTGAGGATATGCTGGGTGGTGATGCCGTCGGATGCAATGAGAGCTGCGATGGCTACCATGCGCAACTGATTACTGGTGTCAAAAAAACTATGACTCGGCGCCTCGGGAGCTTGCTGACTGAAAACGGGCGCCGCAACCAACAGAACAAAGAGGCAGTAGCGCACTAACCCTTGCCTTTCTGCTCCAATTCTCATCGGCCCGGAAGCGAGGCGAAGTGCAAGGAGCCGAGAGTTCGAGCAAACGCGAAGCTAAGCCAACGGCGAACGCACTAGAAGGCGTAAGCCGTCGCCCTATTAGGGGCAAGGTATGTCTCTGGTTGTGAGGTAACAATCAGCCGAACGCCCTACTTGCCTGTGGAAAACTCTCGTGGGTTCAGCCTCGCCTGACGGTTATGTTTCCATCGCCGGAACGCATTTCCAAAGTAGGACCGCCATTGTTAAGCTTCCCCCGGATTTCGTTCTGCCGTAGCGCGCCGCCCTGCACTGTGACGGGAAAATCCACGCTGATGTGGCCGTCGCCGGTGTGCGCGTCCAGATCGGCCGAGAAGCCGTCCGGCAGCGCCAGGGTAATGCTGCCGTCACCGCTGCGGACGCTCCAGGTGGAACCCATTTTCGAGCCGGATTGCACCTGAGCATCGATTCTGCCATCTCCGGTGTGCAGATCCAGGTCGCTGAAAACGCCGTCGATCCGCATGGCGCCGTCTTTCGTTTCTGCCCGCAGCCGGCCATTGACACCGCGACATTCAATGCGCCCGTCGCCACTCTCGAGTGTAAGGCTGCCATTGGCATTGTCCACGCGAATGTTTCCATCACCGGAAGTCAGGGAGATGTTGCCGTTGAGAGCCTCTGCGGTAATCGCGCCGTCTCCGGAATGGAGGTCTACGTCTGCCTGCTTGGGAATAGCTAGCTCAATCTTGACCGTGTGGCTACGGAAATTCAGTATGTGAAACTGCGGTACGTGTATGTCGATATCGATGCGGTTGCCGGACTGGTGGTCGTTGATCCGGACGGCATTCGGCCCAATCTTGTCGTTGTGGGTCGTTACCACGGCCTCTATGTCCTTGCGATCGGAGGCATAAACATGAATATCGGCGTCATTGGCGTTGACACGGAGCTCCGGCTTCTCCGTGACTGAAAACGTCTTACGCCATTCCTCCGCGCCTGCCAGGGTGGAAACAGAAGCCAGCAGCATCAGCAGGAACACGGGCATCTTCTTGAACACACAGCACCTCCAGGACCAGATGTGGACTGTTACGTAAGGCCCAAAAGGAAAGTTCCGCGTTTACTAGATAATTGCCGAATCGAACAATCAGCCTTAGTCCCGTAAGCTCAGTTACCGTGTCGATCCCTGCGCAGGAGGGGCTCCCGGCGGAGGAGGTATGGCAATGTTCAGATCCGTGACCGGACCCAAAGTGTTCAGCGGCTTGTCGAATTCGGCCGCGTTGCCCACCACGAGCACTCGCATGCCGCCGCCCTCGACGTACTTAGCGGCAACGCGGGCGACATCTTCTTTCGTGACCCTTTCAATTCCGGCACGAAATTTCTCCAGGAAATCAAGCGGGTAGCCGTAAAACTCATAAGCCATTTTTTCCCGTAGGACTTTCTCCGGAGTATCAAAGTTGAAGATGAAGGAATTCAGAATGGAGTCCTTGGCGCGGCGAATCTCATCATTCGAAATGGGATTGGTTTTCAGGTCTTCGATCTGCTGATGGAGCGCCTGGATAGCCTCCACAGTGCTCTGGCTCTTGGTGCCCATGCCCAAAGCTGTAAGCCCGCGCCGGTCCCAGTTAGCGCCAATTCCGCCGCCGACCGAATAAGCCAGCCCGAGCTTGGTGCGAATCACGTTGTTCAGGCGTGAGGAAAACCCGCCACCAAAAGCTTCATTGAAGACCTCGATGGCGTAATAGTCAGGATCCCGGCGGACAGTTCCCAAGCCAAGCAAGCGAATCGCGCTTTGATTCACATCTTCTTTTTTTACCAGGTAGTACCCGGGTTTTGCGGGGTCAATTAGGTAATCCTTCTTTTTGGGTAGCGGCGACTTCGGCCAGGATGAGAACGCCTGTCGGAGCTTGGCCTCTATTTCAGCGGAATCAAAATCGCCCACAAGTCCGAAAATTATGTTATTGGGATGGACATAAGCTTGGTGCCAATCGATCAAATCTTGGCGCGTGATGGCAGCCACGGTGGCGTACTCGGCGACCCGAGCTAAGGGGCTGTTTGCGCCGTAGCCCAGTTTGGCGGCTTCGCGGCCCACGATCTCGTCAATACTGTCGTTGCGACGCGAAATGGAGTCGTAGGCTTCGTTCTTGGCGAGGTCGAGCTTGTCCTGGCGAAGTTCGGGATTCTGCAAAAGCTCGACAAAAAGCCTGAATACCTGGTCGAAGTCCTTTTTCAAGCAGGAGAGTCCAATGCTGGTCGAGTCGCCGCCTCCTGCGGTTTCGATCTTGGCGGCCAGCGACTCCAAAACGTCATCCATTTGGTCGCCCGTGCGGGTCTTGGTACCCCCCGTGCGCCAGACTTCACCGTAAATATCGACCAGAGCGGTTTTGCCTGCGGGTTCATCCCGCCCGCCGCCGCGGATGCGTGCAAAGCCATCAATCAGCGGCAGTTCATGATCCTCTTGCAGAAAAATAACCATGCCGTTGGGCAGCTGAATTCTTTTTGGCTCCTCGGGATGAAAGGCCGGCAGGGGAGGAACCGGGATCTGTTGCCAAGTGGCGGTTTGCGCAATGGCGGCGACAGCCATGAGCACAGTCGCGAACGTCATGAGTACGGAACCTGCCCAGGTTCTCATTGCGCACCTCCCGTGTTTCCGGTCGGCCCTGAGGTCTTGGCAGTCTCGATAATGCCCACGGTACGATTCACCGGCACAAAGGTTTTGTTTGCAACCCGGCGTATGTCAGCTTTATTGACTTTCTCGATGCGATCGACCTCGCCAAATAGCTGGCGCCAGTCGCCGCGCCTGGCCTGCTCAATTGCCAACTGCACCGCGAGGCCCTGATTGTCTGACAAACCGCGGATAAGATTCGCTTTGGCGCGAGTTTTGACCATATTCAGCTCTTCGTCCGTGACGTCCTCGTTCTTCAGGCGCTCGATTTCGGCGTGAATAGCGTCCGCAATTTCGCTGGGAGTATGTCCCGGCAGGGGCACGCCGAAGAAAGC
Source organism: Terriglobales bacterium (assembly GCA_035691825.1). GTDB lineage: Bacteria > Acidobacteriota > Terriglobia > Terriglobales > Acidobacteriaceae > Gp1-AA122. Next base: position 21,842 of record DASSIO010000056.1, read on the forward strand.
AAACAGGTGCGGGTACTTGATCCCAGGCAGCCCGCTGAAGCCCGCGGAGTAGGAAGCGATCTTCTTATCGCGCACCAGCGCCCGGTAAAGGCGGGACGTGCGGCCATTGGACATCAAGTCGGCGATTGCGTCGTAAACAGCATCGTCGGGGTCGCGATAGTCCGGCCGGTGGTAGCCTTCGAGGTAGATCGGTTGCGAGGGATCGTGCAAGACAACCTGGCGAACCGAGTTCTGCGGCGGCTCCATCGTAGTGATCTCTTCCGGCTTGGGACTGGCCGGCAGCCGGCCAAAGTAGTTTTCGATGATCGGCATCGCCTCGGAGCTCTTGATATCACCTACTACCGCAATCACCATGTTCGAAGGAACATAGTAACGGTGAAAAAACTGCAGTCCATCGGTCGCGGAGAATGTGTCCAGGTCTGAGAACCATCCGACGGTCGGCCGGTGGTAGGGATGCGCCGCAAACGCCGAAGCGGTGAACTGCTCGACCAAGCGGCCAATCGGACTGCTGTCGACTCGCATGCGGCGTTCTTCCATCACCACGTTGCGTTCTTTGTAGAATTCGCGCATCACAGGATGGAGGAAGCGTTCCGATTCCAGGTAAGCCCAAAGCTCGAAGCGATTCGCTGGCAGGGAATAGTGATACGCGGTTTCGTCATCGTTGGTATACGCGTTTAGTCCCTCCCCGCCATTGGCCTCAACGATCTGGGCAAACTGGTTAGGAATGACATACTGCTGCGCCTGGGCGGCCGCGTCCTGCCAGGCTTTTTCGAGTTCTTTCACTTTCTGCTCATCACGACCAACGCGCTTATGAGCCTCGCGGTTGTAGACTTCGTACGCTCGCTCTACTTTCTCGAGAGCAACCTTCTCGGCCGCGTAATCTTTCGTGCCAATCTGCTCTGTGCCTTTGAAAGCCATGTGCTCCATCATGTGGGCCAAGCCGGTTTCGCCAAGTGGATCCTGCACTGATCCAGCGTCGACCAGGGTAAAAAAGGAAAAAACGGGAGCATCGGGATGTTCCATTAATACAAACGTCAATCCGTTATCCAGCTTCTTGACCGTGATGTGTTTCTCGAAAGAAGCGACATCCTGCGCGGTCGCAAGCGTGCCTACGCACAAGATGAATAGAAGGAGCAAGCGTTTCATGCGACCTCCACGGCTGGCTTGGAGAACATGGCGAGAAGTCGAACTTAAAAGGAGGGGCTAGGGATTGTCAAACCAGGTCACGAGTTGCCGCTTGCCCAAAACTGCAAACGGCGCGCGGAATTGGGCCATTGCCGTCTCTGCTGGGCAACTCCATTCATCCCCTTGGCACCCTACAGCAGTGCTCGGCTATTCTTTACCGATGAGCAATTCACCTGTGGTGGAGGTCGAGGGCAAGCACTTGAAGCTGAGCAACCTGGATAAGGTCCTCTATCCTGCGACTGGATTTACCAAGGGGCAGGTGATCGACTATTACGCTCGTATCGCGCCGGTGCTGCTGCCGCACCTAAAAGGCAAGCCGCTTACCTTAAAGCGCTATCCCGGCGGAGTCGATGACGAATTCTTTTTTGAGAAGAATGCGCCGGCACACCGGCCTGAGTGGATCAACACCGCACCTATCTGGAGCTATGGCAACAAGCGAAATGTGAATTATGTACTGGCCGACGATCTGCCGACGCTGATCTGGGTGGCAAACCTGGCGTCGCTGGAACTGCATCCCTCGCTTTCACTGGCGAAAGATATCCAGTGTCCCACCATGATTGTTTTCGATCTCGACCCGGGGCCGCCCGCCAACATCATTCAATGCGCGCAAGTCGCCATGTGGCTGCGCGCGATTTTCGAGCATTTCGGGCTGCACAGCTTTCCCAAGACGTCAGGGTCGAAAGGGCTTCAGATCTATATTCCGTTACATACTCCCACTAGCTATGAAGAGACCAAGCCATTCGCGAATGCCTTGGCGCGGCTGCTCGAAGAAGAGCATCGCGACCTTGTGGTCTCAGACATGAAAAAGACGCTGCGCACGGGTAAGGTTTTGGTGGACTGGAGCCAGAACGATGAGCACAAGACAACCGTTTCAGTCTATTCCTTGCGAGCGCGAGAACGGCCAACGGTTTCGACTCCGTTGAAGTGGGAGGAAGTTGAACGCCTGCTGAAGAAGAGAGATCCCGACTCTGTGGTTTTTGAAAGCTCTCAGGTGTTAGAGCGAGTGGAAAAATTGGGTGACCTGTTCGAGCCAGTTCTGAGACTGAAGCAAAAGCTGCCGAAGCTGAACGAAATGCTGACATCGGGCGATCTGAAAGAAAAGGAGCGCGAGGTCATCGCCGCACAAGCCGGGAACCGAGCACAGGAGATGAGCAGAAAGGCAGAACGGCGTGGGCCGCCGCCGAGTCCAGCCGCAGTGGACCCGCGGCGAAAAGCTGCGCGAACATCCGGTGCAAGCAATCGTGCCGGCATGAACAGAACTCGAAAGGTATAATGCCATCCGCGATCGGGCGCTCGCCCATTGACTAACCGTATGGCGGAATTCTTTGCCGGCACTTCAGGATGGGCGTACCCGAGCTGGAAGCCGGATTTCTATCCTGAAAAACTGGCCCAGTCGAAATTCCTTAGGCATTATTCGACTAAACTCAACACCGTCGAGGTGAATTTCACTTTTCGCCAATTGGTGAAAGAGACCACGGTCCAAAAGTGGCTGCAGGAGACTCCCGAACACTTTCGCTTTGGTGTCAAAGCTCACCAGGTAATAACGCACATAAAGCGGCTTAAGGGGACCGAGGAGTTCGTAAAACGGTTCATCGGCACGCTGGAGCTTTTGGAGAGGGCTAAGAAGCTTGGGCCGGTACTCTTCCAGCTACCCCCGAATTTGAAATTTGACGCTGCTCTGCTAGGCGATTTTCTTCCCAGTGTGCCGCGGGGGGTGCGGATGGCCTTCGAATTCCGGCATGCGTCGTGGTTCTGCGACCAAACTTATGATTTGCTGCGGAACTGCAATGCGGCAATGTGCATCGCCGAAACTGAGGAGCGCGTAACTCCCGACGTGACCACAGCAAGCTTTGCCTACTACCGTTACCGGAAGCCCGAATATTCTCGTGAAGAGCGCACCGCGATGGTAGGTACCGTCAAGGGCCACCTGCAGCAGGGGCGTGATGTATACGCCTACTTCAAGCACGAGGAAACGCCTCAGGGCGCGCTGTACGCCTGTGACGTGCTGCATGCGATTGCTGACGGCGTGTCGTAGCCGCAGCGCGCAGGACAGACGCATTTCGTGCGCGTAGCGGATCATCCTGCGTCTGCGCGGTGTCTTTAGGTTTGCCACTCCATGCAGTATTAGGAATGCGTCTAGCCAGACACGCTGTGTGCGACTGGCAACGTGACCTTCAGCAGAGCTTCTCGTAAGTCTCAGAAATAAAAAGCCCATCGCTTCGGTCCACACCATGCTGCTGCTGTGCTAGCTGCCATTGCAGCGGAGAGGTGATGAACATGAAATTCCTTAGTGAATCGACCAAGGACAGCGGTATTCGGCTTATGTTGGGCTCGGGTATTCTGATCTCAAGCATGCTACTTGCGTGGTTGCTTGCAGTCGGATGCTCGAAAGAGAAGAGCACACCAGTATCGAGCGAGTTGAAAACGACTCCAGCGACTTCCAGCCAGGTGATGGTTCCTGCCACGCCGGTTTCTGCGCCAAGTGCGGCGCAGACCGTCGCGCCCAAACCTCTACCAAAGAAGACGGCAAGAAAGCATTTGTCCGTAGTGACCTATAAGGACGAGAAGTACGGCATCTCCTTCGGCTACCCGAGGAAATATGCGCTGAAAACCGGGGAGGATTTGAAATCCGATAGCAATACAGTTGAGATGAATTTTGTGCAGCCCGGCGGTGTGGCTGCCGTCTCTGTAGCGCTACCCGACAAAGCCTATCCAGGCACGGATCTGTCTTCGGCGTTGCTTCAGGTGAACGTCCACAATGGGTTGACCGCGGAACAGTGCCAGCTGTTCGCCGTTCCTGCCGCGAAGCCCGACGATAAGAACGCTGTTAAAGCCTCCGATGTTCAGATCGGCGAAATGAACTTCATCGAGGTGGAGAACATAACCGGCGAATCTACTAAGCAGGTCGATACGAAGTACTATCACGCTTTTCAGAACAATGCCTGCTACGAGTTTGCCCTGACGCTAACCACGGAATGGGACGGGAGCGAAGACGGCGTAGGACTGGTGGATCGCGAAGATGTGTTCCGCCGCCTGGAGAAGATCCTGGCCGGCGTAAACATAAAGACGGAAACGCCTGCTCCAGCGGTGGCTTCGGAACAGCCGACGCCGACCGTGACGGAGTCTGAAGTCAGAAAGTAAAATCGTAGCAGAATGGCCCCGCAGGGTAAGCGGGGCCGTTTGGTTTTTGTCCCAAGAAAGCTTAAAAAATTACTGCAGGGAATGGTTATCGGATCTCGGGCGACCCGGCTGAAGCCGGGCCCTTTTCAAAACCTATTGGAGGGACCGGTCGTAATCTGTCACTGCTCTTTTCTCATCGAGCTCAAATCGATGCCCAGCTGCTCACATTTCTTGTAAAGATGGCTTCGCTCGAGATCGAGAGCTTTGGCGGTATTGGTGATATGGAACTGGTTCCGCTTGAGCTCCGCTACAATCGTCTCACGCTCGAAACTCTGAACCCGATCGGCAAGCGGTCCGGAACTGACAACCCCCGGTAACGCTGCCGTGGACGGTTGCGGGAGAGCTAGATCAACCGTCTCAGAATCAACTTTCCCGTCCATTGCAAGCAGAATCAGCCGCTCCACAACATTGCGCAATTCGCGGACATTACCAGGCCAGGAGTGCCTTTGTAGGGACGCAATTGCCGCCGGAGTGAATGCAATCTTCTTCCATCCGTTTTGGCTGCAAACTTGTTCTGCGAAATGCTCGACGAGCTTGGGAATATCCTCACGTCGATCGCGCAACGGCGGAAGCACTACTGGGAAAACATAAACCCGATGAAACAAGTCCTGCCGAAACTTGCCATCACGAGAAAGAGCCGCGAGATCACGATGTGTGGCCACAATCACGCGCACGTCAACCGGGATTGGCTTCTCGCCTCCAACGCGCTCGATCTCGTTTTCTTCCAGTACCCTCAGTAGCTTGGCTTGCATAGCGAGGGGCATGTCGCCAATTTCATCGAGAAAAATGGTGCCATGTTCGGCCTGCTCAAATTTGCCGATGTGCCTTGCCGCCGCCCCGGTGAAAGAACCCTTTTCGTGGCCGAAAAGCTCCGATTCGATCAGTTCGGCCGGGACGGCGGCGCAGTTGAGCGTAATGAAAGGACCCGAAGAGCGCGGACTGCGTTGGTGGAGCGTACGCGCGACCAACTCTTTTCCGGTTCCGGTTTCGCCCAGAATGCAGATCCGGGTCTCACTCGCCGCAACTCGTTCTACCTGGGCCATGATTTTCTTCATGGCCTCTCCCGCCCAGACAATTTCGTGTTTTCCCAGGCGCTGACGCAGTTGGCGGTTCTCAGACTCGAGGCGTTGCAGACGAAGAGCGTTCTCAACCGTGAGCAAGAGCTTCTCTGTCGAGATTGGCTTCTCGAGAAAATCCAATGCGCCTAAACGGGTGGCGCGCACCGCCATATCAATGTGCGCCTGTCCCGACATCATTACGATCGGGGCAGACACCGCTTGCGCTTTGAGATCTTGGAGGAGAGAGAGGCCGTCCTTGCCGGGCATCACCACATCCGAGAGGATGAGGTCGAAATGCTGAGATTTTGCAAGCTCAAGCGCTTTGGAAGCATTGTCGCAAACCGTTGCTTCATGCCCAGCCAGCCGGAACGCGCGTGACAGGGAAGCCAGAGTATTGGCTTCATCATCGACGATTAATAGGTGTGCTTTCTGGGCCAACGTGGCTCCTATCCTGCAACCGCGGATTGCGGCGGTGCAGCTCTCAGCTTGTCCCTGTTTCGCCGCAACTCGATGGTGAACGTTGTCCCTTGGCCAAGCGAACTCTCAACTGCAACTCTGCCCTGGTGATCACTGACAATCGACTGCACAATTGCCAACCCAAGGCCCGTGCCATGCTGCTTGGTGGTGTAGTAGGGGGTAAATAGGCGGTCGCACTCTTCCTGCGTAAGTCCGATACCGGTATCGGAGATTTGTAACAGCACCTTGTCCGCGTCCTGCTTCTGTGTATGTAGTGTTAATGTGCCGCCGTCGGGCATCGCATCCATGGCATTCAGGACCAGATTGGATATAGCACGATGGAGGAGGCCGCCATCGGCGGCAATGGGCGGAAGTGCCTCGTCAAGAGAAAGCCGGCACTGGATCTTAGCCCCCGGGCCAAGTTGAGCTTGAAAAATTCGCAAGACTTGCTGCAGCAGATCATTGAGATCGACTTCTTGAAACTGAGGCTCGGGCATCTTTGAAAACTCGCTGAACCGCCCGATCGTCGATTTCAAGTTAGCGATTTCTGCCAGGAGCGTCGACGTACTTTCACGAAACATCTCTTCGAAAATCTGGGGACTCTGGTCGTGGGCGCGAATCAGATTTTCAACCGTGAGCTGCAGCGGAAATAAGGGATTCTTCAGTTCATGAGCGAGCCTGTGGGCCAGTTCACGCCATGCCGCGACGCGCTCTGCCTGGACCAGGCGTTCGCGCTGATCGAGCAGTTCGCGGGTCATGCGATTGAAGGCATTGGCGAGTTCACCCAGTTCATCGCGAGAGCCAACTTCTATGCGCGTGTTCATGTCGCCGGCAGCAACGGAACGCGCGGCACCCACGAGTTGTTCGATTGGCCGAACCGCTCTTCCCGCCGCCCAGCTGCTGATGAAGACGGCCAGCAAAATTCCAGCGCCTCCTACCAAGAATGCAATGGAACGAATCCGGCGATTAAGTTCGATGTATGGACGCAAGCTGTTGCCGATCAGCAGCACTCCGGCTATTCCGCCATCCTGGCTCGCCAACGGGATCGCGTGCATGTTTTCATCGTCCATTCTGCTGGAACTCCAGTGAATGACAGCGGACTGCTCGTGTCCGTCATGAGTCACGCTCTGAATGAGTGGCGCGAGTGCCCCGGAATCTTGCGCCATTGGGCCATTCAAGATGAGGAACTGTGGGGAAAACGATGCCGCTCCATTATCGTAGAGCATAGCGCGCATTCCTGAAGGTAAAGCGAGGGCTGCCAGGAAGTCGCTGTCAAGCCGCCGGCCGCCGGCGACGTAAAGGGGCCTATCCGCGTTGTTCACCGCCCGAAGAGCGAACAAGCCCAGGGCAGAACCATGGGGTAGTTGCTCGTCTTTCAAATACGCCTGTTTTGCTGGAGGAGTCAGGTTCAGACTGGAGTCTTTGTATCCAAACTTGGCCGGCCACTGCGCCGAGGAAATGATCCTACCTTCGCTATCGACGAACTCGAGAAAATCCAGCTGATGACTCTCAGCGATGGTCTTCGCCTCGGAGATGTAGGTGCTGTAATCGGGTTGCGCGTGGGCGATCTCCTGCGCCATTCTTAAGGTGGCATCGCCGCGCGCAATGGCTTCCGTTCGCTCGACAACCTCTTCGCCACGACGATTGAACTCCCGCTGAAACTGTTGCACGAGTTCCAGAGTGCGCTCTTGAGCGACCCGCTCGAATGCGGACCGGGTAAACGCGGATACGGACCACACTACCGCCAGCACTACAACGAAAACTGTGGTCGAAAAAACCAGCAGGAGTTTGCGGCGAAAACTCAATGCGTCTCCGTTTTAAGCCAGACATCGAGCATCGGCCAAGTCCCGTTCCGCCGTGGCTTCCACCCTTTGAGAGTTTCACCCACCCCATAGTTTATCGGTAAGTGAAATAGGGGGATGACGCGCTGGTCTTGTACGAGAACTCTCTCGGCCTGGTAGAGATCCTCGAGACTGGCTCCCACGGGCGAGGATTGCGCGAGAGCCATTCTTGTGCTGAGGTTGTGGAGCGCAGTCCATGGATTTACCGAATCCAGACGCATGCGCACCAGGCGCATATCCGGATTTGCAACGTTTCCTGATTGCACTCGCAAGCCAACATCGCGGGCGTTCAAGATGATGCGCTCCGCAATGAGTTGGGCGACAGAATCAGCGGGATCATAGGAAAGCGTCCACAAGGGCGCCTGATTGACATCCCCGCGGTCCGCCAAGGCCTTGGCAAGGTCAGGGCTGCTCGGGAAGAGAAACTCATATCCTGTCATCCAATTGGGCAGCAGCGCGCCGGCTGATTCGCCTTCACCTCCGAGAATGACATCTCGCATCGTTCTTCTATCAATACACAGCGCGAGCGCCTCCCGGAGCTTGGTCTCATTCGCGGATTGACTCTCCTGTGCGAACACCAGGGCAATCAGTTCTAATGGCGCAGATTCAGAGATATGCCGCCCACCCGCTGCAAGTCGCTTTGCCTGCTCTGTGGCGATCTCGACAAGATCGGCGCGTCCCAGTTCGAATGCGGTCAGCTGTTCGCGATAGCTTTTGCCAAACTCAATTTCAATTGAACTAAGAAACGGTCTTCCTGCCCAGTAATCCTCGTTGGCAACCAACGCGAGCTGCTTGCCAGTCGACCAATTCGAGATACGAAAAGCTCCGGTTCCGATCGGCGCCCCTTCTCCTCGCTTCAGTATGGAGTTTCTCGCCAGGGCGAGTTCGGCCGGGAGATGCGGGTCAGCGGGTTCAATATCAATCTCAATCGTGTCACCGCCCGAAAAGACGGTCCAGGGATTGCCTTGCCTAAGCGATGCCGCGACTGCCTCAGACGTAAGAGGAGAGCCGTCCGTAAAGCTCACTCCGGGGCGCAGCTGAAGGCGCCAATGGCGGCCATCGCGCCGCGATTCCCATGACATGGCTAGGCCTGGCTGTACGCTGCCGTTGTCATCTATGGTGACAAGAGTGTCGTAAAGCAGGCGGAAGATGTTGTCCGCGCTGACCGGTTCCGCCTGAGGAGCAGCGGGATCGAGCGAGTTCGGCGCAGCGCGGAGCAAAACATGCGCCGTGCCGCCGTATTGCGGCCGTGTCGCCGCGCAGGCCAGCGACACCAGCAGGCTACTGACCGCAACTAATCGCAAGCCTAAAGGCTTCATATCGTCCTGTCTGCAGATCGCGCGAGACTGCTACAGCTGTGTTGCCTGTCTGCTCCGTCCAAAGCGCTACAACCGTACCGCCCATTTCGACAGCTTCGGTGACCGGAATCGGGTCGCGATCGGGGAATTGGTACGCCCGAATCGTGTCCGGTTTGGTGCCATCCGAGTTGCTGGCGGCCAGCACTTGCCATCCGGCGCCGCAGCTACTTTTTACACTGGCGATATCACTACCCCAACCCCGCGCGGAAACTGGGAGTTCGCTCATACCGTCGGCGGCGGTTATTCGCCCATCCAATCCCGCAAAAAGCCAGAGCACGTAATTGCCGCGGGGAATTGCGGCGGCAGAATAAAAGGCCTCCAGCGAGGAAGTTTTTCCTAAAGCCGGCGCCAGTACTCCAGTAAAGAAATTTCTTCGTGGTGAAAAAAAAGCGTTCAGATTGGAAGTTTCACTGCCGAGCGGCCAAGGATCGTCACTCTCACGGCAGTGCACATATAGAGTGCCCCCCGAGCCTGTCGCGCAGATGACACCAGGAAGGTAGGCATCGAAGAGGTGATCTTTGCGAAGCACGACTCGTCCGCGCAGGTCGCGTGGCCAGGGGTGAACGTGGCTGATAGGGAACTGCTGATCCTGCTGGAACTGGCTTCCATTCTGCCGGCTGTAGAGGACAATTCTTTCCGGCTCAAGAATGATGAGCTTTGGAGGGCTGTCTATTACTCCGACATCCAGAATTGGCGCGGTTTGGGCCCATAGCTGTATTTTAGCGATGGCAAGAGCGGCGCTTGCGTGCATCGCGGCCGCCGGACCAATTCTTTGAACAGGCAACATGATCACCGCGGGCGTGTTGTTTTCCTGTTGAACCTGAGCAATCCATACATAGCCCTGCGCGTTTTCCGAAAACGTAACCTGTGCGGAGACCGCGGCCTGATCCGCGGCAACGAAGCGTATGCCCAAGCCTGTAAGCTGGCTGCGCAGGGCCGCCACAATCGAGTCGAGCTGGCTTTGACTCAGCGATGAGCGGTTCGCGGTTGTCAGCGACACCGAGCCGGGACCGGTAACGGCGGCAATCTTTCCCGCAAGGTCGCGTGCTGGGGTGGTGAAATCAGTCTGGGCAAGACATAAAAGTGGAACAGACAGGTAGAAAGCGATCAGAACCAATGGATGCGCAAACCCGCGAGTGCTCATGAGAAGCTTTAACGCATTATAGAATGCCTGCTTCAAGGTAGAATCTCCGCCCCAGTACTGACCCGGGTTCCGTTTTCGGCCGCGACGGCAGACCTGTTAAGAAGTGAACGAGACGATTCGGTCTGCCGCCTCGGCCTGCGGCCGCGCATCATTTTGGATCCTGCGCGTCGTCTCCAGCCTGCTCCGACTGGCTGACGTGATTCGCGTTGCCCATGCTGCGCAAAACGTCATTAGCGAAGAAGAATTTCCCATCCGCCGGAACCATCATGATCTGTAACTTGTCGGACAAGCGTTCGGCCACAATTTTGTTGATCAGCAGTGGGTTAGTTTTCAAAATCGCCGCCTCGCTCTTCATTCGTTCGGCATCGGCGGCAGCGGTGACCCGAATGCGGTCCGCTTCGGCGTCGGCCAACATCTTGCGGCGGTCCATTTCGGCTTTGCTATCGATGACCTTGGCCTGAGCCATGGCTTCGGCGTTCTTTACAGTGGCTTCTTTCCGCGCCTCAGCTTCCAGACGGGATTGCTGGATCTGTTTTTGCTTCAAAGGCAAGGTGTACTGCATGGCGTCGGCCTCGGCTTTGGCCTGCAGCACGCGCACGCGCGCCTGGCCTTCGGCCTGCTTGATTTCCTGAACCTTTTGCCCTTCCGCCTGCAGCTCGGAAATCTTGACCTGCTTTTGCTGAATGTCGGTTTCGACGCCCATTCGATCGCTCTCCTGCTCCTTGAGCAGCAGATCCTCTAACCCCTTCGCGTATTCGGGCGGCAGCTGGATGTCACGCAGCATGACTTCTTTGACGATAATTCCGTCGGTTGCCAGGCGCTGTGTAATGGCTTCGGCTGCGCGCTTGCGAATATCTTCACGCTTTATCGCGAACACCTCTCGGACGGTGTAGTTGGGAACCAGGTCGCGCCAGACACTGGCCACGACTTGCGGCACAATTTCTTTTTCCACGGGCTGCGGCAGGTTGCTCTCGATAAAATCCAGTCGTTTAGGATCCAGGCGGTAACGGACAGTGATGGCCAGACCGAGCGTGAGGCCTTCTTTGGCCTGAACATTCAGCGGCTGAAACTTGCCGGACATGGCCTTTGCCGCGTCCTTGGCACCGTCCTCAGGAGCGCCGGTAGTGAAGAGTTGATCGCGAGTGTCAAACAGAACTGTGTTCTGCACCAAGGGAAGTACCAGATGAACACCGGGGTAAAGCGTTCCCGGCAGCGTCCCCTCGGTCTGGCTGACTCGAACGCCGGCCATGCCGCTGGGCACCACCGCGATGCTCAGCGCGACCAGCATCGGCGCCCAGGCAAGCATTACCAGGGCAATGCTGGCGCGCCAACGACTAAGCGGTTCGGCAGGAAGCGGCATTACACCGGCAGCCAAGGCACGCCGGTATCGCGTCTGGAGGTAAAGGTCGTACGCCAAAATGCCGGCGGCAATTGCAATCAGCACAATACCGCTCGCCATCAGAATGTTTTTGAGAAACAACATACAGCCCCCTTTCGATCTAGCGGGACGTTCTGGTCCACGCCCGAACTCTCTGCACCGCAGGTTCGGCAAAGAACATGCGGAAGATTTGTCCGAAGATGATCTCTTCCACAAAAACTCCGACCGCAATGGAGAAGATCACACCTGCTACGACGGTTATGGTTGTGATTGCCGTTTCCATAAGCTTTCTCCTGTAAGTAGCCATATGCTCACTGCCCGCCCGCGACGACGCTGAGGTCTGCAGCGGCAATTGCTGGAGCTGGTGTTCTTGGGTTCTCTGCGAAAATTTCAGCGGTCTCTTGGTCCATCTCGGTGCGGATCTCAACCACATCTCCGACGGAAACCATCTCGAATAGTTCCTTAATGTCGCGATTGCGCAGCCGAATACACCCGTGCGAGGCCGCCTTGCCGATCGACCGCGGCTCGTTCGTGCCATGAATTCCGTAGCCTTTTTTGTTGAGACCAATCCACCGTGGTCCCAGGGGATTGTCTTTTCCCGCTGGAATCACCACGCCCGGGTGGTAGTACGTGGGCCTGGTGACACGATTGATGACTTGAAAGCCGCCGGCCGGACTGGGGCTGACTCGGGCGCCGACCGCTACGGGAAAAGTCCGGATCGTCTTGCCCTCTTCAATGACGGCGAGTTTGCGGTCAGGAATGCTGACCACGATTGTGCGGCGTTCCCGAACGGATTTAGAACACCGCTGTCCCATCACCGGAAGCGCGAGCAGTAGTAAAGCCCCGAGTACCTGTGGCGCTTTGTTGTTGCTGAGTCTCATCGTGCTCTCCGTCTTGCCTCTGCACTCAGTGGATTTGCACGGAAAAAGCCAACCGGATTACGTTGAAAAAACGGCACTTACATCAGAAGTGACTTGGCAGATTGGTGTCAGAGCAGACACGGTGTGGAGGGGGTAACACAGTGAATGACTATCCCACAGGCTGTCTCAAGTTGCGTTCGTCACACCCGCTCTATCTCCCAACCTTGGCCCGCAAAGCCATCGGACTTTCCAACGAAATAAGCGAAGTGCGCAGTTCCTCGACGCCCCGCGCTTGCAATTTAGGAACTGCTC
>DASSIO010000057.1:0-3939 GCA_035691825.1 Terriglobales bacterium
TCACATTGTCATCGCCGACGAGACGATTGAAGCCGGGCTGGCGAATAGCGCCGAAGCGAGGCTGCTCGAAATTCCGGCGAAGAGCCCGGTGTTTTTGTTTACGCGGATTTCGTATCTGCACGAAGGGAAGCCGGCTGAGTACGTAAAGTCCACGTACCGGGCGGATCGCTACAAGATTGTGAATCGTCTGACTCGTCCAAAGGGAGATTGGAGGAACTAAATGTTCAGAAAACTAGCGTTGGTCTTTACGGTGGGGCTGGTGCTGGTATTCGCGGGTGTAACAGTGGCGCAGCAGGTGACCGGCAACATTTCCGGCACGGTGAAGGATTCCAGCGGCGCGGTGGTGCCGAATGCGACGGTGACCATCACGAATACGGACAAGAATATTGTCGCACGCACGGTCAAGACCGACAGCGTCGGGGGGTACTCAGCGCCATTGCTTCCCGTTGGCAACTATTCCGTCACGGCCGAAGCAAACGGCTTCACAAAAACAGTGCAGAACAACATTGGGCTGAACGTCAATGACAACCTGACCGTCGACATAACTCTGCAGGTCGGCGGAACCGAGCAGACGGTGACTGTCGAGGCCGCTCCGCTGCAAGTGGACTTGCAGAATGCGCAGGCTCAGACCGTCATTACGGGGACACAGGTTCGCGAACTCGCGGTGAACACCCGCAATTACGAGCAACTCGTTTCGCTAATGCCGGGCGTGTCCACCGGAATCACGTCAGACCAGCTGTATGTCGGCGTTTCCAATCCCGTCGGTAGGTCGAACCAAATCAATTTTTCTGTAAACGGTGGCAGGCCGACACAAAATGAATGGAATATCGATTGAGCCGACAACGTCGATCGCGGCGCGAATTTGACGTTGCTGTCATACCCAAGCCTCGACTCGATTGATGAATTTTCGGTTCAGCGCGGCCAATATACCGCCGAGTACGGACGCAGCTCCGCAGGGCAGATCAACGTCATCACCAAGTCAGGAACCAACGCGTTCCACGGCGACCTCTATGAATTCTTCCGGAGCGACGTTCTCGATGCGAATAATTTTCTTTTCAATCGTGGAGGCGTGGACAGGCCTGCCCTCCGTTACAACGACTTTGGCGGCACCGTAGGAGGACCCGTTTTCATTCCCGGCGTCTACAATACTGATAAGAACAAGACGTTTTTCTTTTTCTCGGAAGAAGCCCGCCGGGTTATTACATACACGGCATTCGATGCCTTCGTTCCCACGCCGGCTATGCTTCAAGGAAACTTTGTTACTCCGGTTTGCTTGAACGCCGCGTGCAGCTCGACGGGAAATACGGTCACAAATATTGATCCGGCCGCCCAGGCCTATCTGAAAGATATTTTCAACAAGCTCCCGGTCCCAAACCCTGCCGATTGCACAACGACCGGAGGCAATGATTTTTGCGAACTCATTACACCTGGGCGCAACATTTTCAATCTCCATCAGGAGATCGTTCGCATCGACCAGGTATTTAGCCCAAGGTTTTCCCTCTTCGGTAAGTTCGAAAACGATACTATTCCAACCGTCGAGCCCGGCGGACTCTTCACCGGCGACGCCTTGCCGGGCGTTTCAACCACAAGCACGAATTCTCCCGGCAGAATGTTGACGATCCATGCCACGAATGTGTTTTCCTCGAATCTTGTCAACGACGTCGGGTACAGCTATTCGCATGGAGGCGTGATCAGCGACCCGAGCGGCCTTGAAGCTTCGAAGAATTCACCGGACGTCGTGAACGCGATTACCTTGCCCTTCACCTCTACATTGGCGCGTGTTCCAGATCTCTCGTTCAACAATTTTTCGGGGATTTTCGGATTCGGACCCTATCGGGACTTCAATGATAACCACAACGTATTCGACAATCTGACAAAGGTCACGGGCCGTCACACGCTGAAGTTCGGCTTCACTTATAACTGGTACCAGAAGCACGAAAATGCGGCAAATTCGAACCAAGGGTCTTTTTCATTTGCAACCTCGGATCCCAATCTGCCAAACAGCGATTCCGCGGATATCGAATTCGCTAACTTCCTCGAAGGAAACGTCGCTGATTTTTCGCAAGCTTCGAAAGACTTCACCGCGATAATCCGCCAGCAACAGTTTGAGATTTACGCTCAGGATGAATTTCGCATTCGGCCGAACCTGACCATCGATTTCGGGATCCGGAACTCGACCTTCCGGCAGCCCACCGACGCAGGCGGACACCTGACGACTTTCGACCCCGCCGCCTACAATCCAGCGACCGCGCCACAGATCGACCCGACAACTGGCGAATTGATTCCGGGCACGGGTAATCCACTGGATGGAATCATCGTCGGAGGAGGGACATCTCCGTTTGGAAATGCCGTTGTGCAGCAACGGAATATTAACCTAGCGCCGCGCGTCGGTATTTCCTGGGATCCGTTTAAAGACGGCAAAACAGCCGTTCGCGCCGGATACGGCATTTACTACGATTCTCCGGCAATCAGCTGGGACGAAACTGCTGTTTTTGGTAACCCACCCTTCGTCACGTCAACGAATATTATTAACACTAGTCTGGACAGCCCTGCTGGTCCGTCGGCGCCGAATCCCGCGCCCCCTGTGCTCACGGGAATTGGCGTCAACTGGCGCCAGCCGAATACGCAGGAGTGGAGCCTCGACGTGCAGCGCGAGGTGAGGCCGAACCTGCTGGTTGACATAGGCTACTACGGCAATAAAGGCACTCATCTGCTTGGCGATGTGGACATCAATGAGCCGACACCCGGCGCATACGTGACCGCCCTCGCTCCTTTTGGAGTCACACCGCCGATCACCACATTCGGAGCGACCGAACAGTTGAATTTCATCCGTCCATTCAAAGGCTTTGACGCGATGAACATTTTCTCGACGGAATTCACTTCGAATTATCACTCTTTGCAAATAGCCGTGCAGAAGCGGTTCAGCGCCAACTCCTTGCTGAACGTCAGCTACACGTGGTCACACGCGCTCACCGACGCGCAGACCGACTTCAGCACTCCGGTGCTTACTTCGGATCCCCATTTTGACTATGGACCGGCACAGTTTGACCGGCGAAATATCCTGAATGTCAACTATGTCTACAATCTCCCCTTCTACAGAGCACAGCAGGGGCTCGTCGGACATGTTCTGGGCGGCTGGGAGGTGTCAGGAATCATAAGCGCCTATAGCGGCCGTCCATTCACAGCTTTTGATTTCTTCGAGGATCCGGCAGGAATTGGTGTTCTCGGATTCAGCGGAGCGACTGAGCGGCCTGATCTTGTGGGGAATCCACAGTCAGGTGCACCGCACACGTTCGCGCAGTGGTTCAACAAGTCAGCATTTGCGGAAGTGCCTAACGGGGAGATTCGTCCGGGCAATGCCCCGCGAGGAGCAATTATCGGTCCGGGACTTCAGAGGTGGGACATTTCGCTCTTCAAGAATACAAAAGTTACGGAGCGGATAGGTACGCAGTTCCGCGCTGAAGCTTTCAACGTCTTTAACCACACGAATTTCGATACCGTGGGCACGTCCTTTGGGTTTAGCTCGTTTGGGCGCGTCACCGGTGTTCGTGATCCGCGCATCCTGCAGTTGGCTTTGAAGCTTTACTTCTAGGCGAGCTCAGTCCGAGAGAAAAATAAAAAAGGGAGGCGGGAACGCCTCCCTTTTTATTTTGTGCGGGAGTTAGCCCCGCTTAGCTAGGGGTGTGTCTTATTGAAGCTGCCCGTGAGCGGGCGGTTCCAACGTAACAGCAGATCCCTGCCTGCGGCAGGCAGGCCTCGCGAAAGACGCTCGGGATGAGCCAAAAGCGGGCTCACTTTCCGGCGTCGCCGCCGGCTGAGGCTGCACCGGCGCTGGCGGCTTCGGCGGGACGCTGCTTCTCGCGGGCTTCGCGGAGGAGCGCTTTGCGGCTGAGCTTGATTTTGTTGCCCTCGATGGCGAGAACTTTCACCATCACCTGA
>DASSIO010000058.1:0-39595 GCA_035691825.1 Terriglobales bacterium
TGAAGACATTCTCGGAAGTGCCAGCGGGTTTCGCTCAGCTGAAGGCCGAAGTCGTCTGAGGCGGCTCGGCTGAAAAGGGCTGCTCCAAACATCGTCTGCTCCGAGATAAGCGACCACGAGGCTAAAGGCCTCCTTCACGTAGGACCACTTGCGCGGTCCTGAAGGACCGCTGTTCCACGGTGATGCATGACTTCTGACTTTGTGCGCGGCTGAAGCCGCACCCTCTCAAAACAGATGACAGCCACTAGGATGCGATCAGCAAGCTCTCAGCAAAGCCCCATTCATCATCGATCCATTGAGCCTGGCAGCGAAAGCCAGCTGCCATCGCCAGCTGAAGGATTTCGGGGCGTGAGTACTTGTGGCTGCTTTCGGTCCAAATGGTCTCGTCTTTATCGAAGGCGACGACCAGATCGGCTGCGGGCACGGCGACGGTTTGTTTGCGTTTGGATCGCAAGTGCATTTCGACGCTGCGGGTAACAGTATTGAAGCGAGCCTGGTGCTCGAATTCCATGAGATCGAAGTCAGCGTGCAGTTCGCGGTTGATGCGCGCCAACAGATTCAGATTGAACGCAGCGGTGACTTTTAGCAGGTCGTCGTAAGCGAGAATCAGTTGGTGAAGAGGCTTTTCCAGATCCGTGCCTAGAAGGAGCGCATCTCGCGGTTGCAGGATGCGGCGAACTTGCTTGAGAAAATTCACGCCGGCGGGATGATCGAAATTCCCGATCGTGCTGCCCAGAAAAAGGACTAGCAGATGTTCGCCTGGCTCACGGCGGGCCGCCACCTCTAATAAACCGTCCAGGTACTCGCGCTCGAAGCCCACGATGCTGATGGATTCCAGATCACCGAGTTCCTGGTGGCACATGGCAAGAGCTTTAGCGGAAATCTCAATAGGACAATAATAAGTGGGTTGCTTTGCGCATAGCGCCTCGAGAATCCAGCGCGTCTTCTTGCCGCTACCGCTCCCGAGTTCGGCGACGATGACCTGCTTCGGAAGCTGGCCCACGATATCGGAGGCATGACGGCGGAGCAAGCGTCCATCCGCGCGCGTAAGGCCATACTCCGGCAGCAAGCTAATGACCTCGAACAGCGCTGAACCGATGTCGTCGTAGAGATACTTCGAGGGAAGTTCTTTTTGCCCGCGGCGCGTGAGTCCAGTGCGCACATCGGCGGCAAATTCAGTCAGCGGCTGGGATGTAATGGCATGAGTTTGCACGATCTGCTCCTGATGTTTATCGATCTTGGGCGCAACGAAAACCGGCGTATACGTACTGATAATGAGGTTGAAACCAGTTACGAAAGGAGCGGCGCAGCATGCACGCGGCTGTTCTCGGAGATGCGCCCTTCATGACGTAATGCTTTCCGTCGAAAAAATTCGCGGAGTAGCCGGGATAGAAGTCGAAGGCCCGAAAGCCGGGAAAGGGTTCAAACTGAGTGGAGGTCCACTCCCAGCCGTTGCCCACCAGACTCGCTACTCCGAAGGCACTAGTTCCCTGAGGATGTGCGCCGACGGAGTCCGGGTCCCACTTCTGGAAGTCGAAGTTTCCATGCCGCGACGTGGGTTGGCCGGAACCCCAGGGATACTTCTGTTCAGAACCCTCTGGAGTACCGCATGCTGCACGATGCCATTCCGCTTCGGTAGGTAGCCTCTTCCCTGCCCAACGAGCGTACGCACTTGCTTCGGCGTGACTCACGTAGACCGGCCAGTCGAGCGGCAACGGGATTTCATTGAACATCGTGCGCTGATGCCATTGTGCATCTTTGCGCACCCAAAATACGGGATGAGAGATGCCCTCGTCTGACTTCCATGTCCAATCAGCTTCGCTCCAAAGATTCCGGTCCTCGTACCCACCGCTGCGCACAAAACTCAGAAATTGTTCGTTGGTCACCTTGTAGCGATCGATGGCAAAGGCTGGAACAGAAACCGTGTGAGCCTCGTACTCGTTGTCCCAGCCGAAGTTTGCAGAATCGTTCCGGGACAAACCCAGCGTTGCGTTTCCGGCCGGAATGTCGATCATCGCCGGCTTTGTGGGGCAAGGTACGAGTTCGGGAGAAGCCGCCCGGCCATGCTTACGGTCGAGAGGGAGCTGGTGAAACATGTACGCCAAAGTTTCAGCGTGCATGAGACGGTGCTCGATAGCGACGTTCAGCAGCAATTGCGATCGATCTTCATGGTTAGCGTGCTGTGCGGAAAGCAGGTCCGTCAAACTGCGATCCAGTTCTTCCCTAATGCGCGCTACGTATTTGCGTACCTGAGGCAGAGAGGGCCAGTCGGTTGGCTGATCGGTGGGGAGCCCTCCTCCGACAGGGTCAATACCAAACGCAAAAAGCTGGTCGAAGTCGGGGTGAAAGACTTTTAAATCGAACAAGCGCTTACGCAGGAGATTCCAATCAAATGCTTCCAAGTGGCCGACGTAAAAGATAATGCGATGGCGCTGGGCTATGGGACGGTCGTAGAGGGCATCGGGACGCACGATATCGAACAATGCGTCGGTTATTTCGCGGGCCTGGGCGAGACGCTCCAACAGCAACGTACATCGAAGTGCAGTATTTTGCGCAGTCAGCATTTCGCCTCCAGCAGCACCGCTCCGATCTTTGATTACAAAACTGTGCGGCCGGTTTCACACTGTTTTTCAAAGTAACGCGGAGCCGTCGAGACCCGGACCCAAGCGCTCCGGGTTTTCTGTCCGCTGCTGTTTGACTTGCCGACCAGCGCACACGTAACATGCCGATTTCTGTTTTCGTCCCTTTTCAAGGAGATGAACTTGGCAAAGAAAAACGTCTATAGGACTCGTGGACGAAGAGAGTTTTTGCAGACCACTGTGATAGCCGGCGTAGTCGGCGCGTTATCTCCCGCACTGGCTGCCGCCCGTGAGATCGCTCCCAGTGGGAGCGCACCCGCCCAGGATGTGCCCGCATTCGAACTGGATGAGATCACGATTGGCGATCTCCAGGCCGGAATGAAATCGGGCCAATACACGACTCGCTCTATTGCCGAGAAATATCTGTCGCGTATTGACGCGATCGATAAGCAGGGACCGGGAATCAACTCGGTGATTGAGATCAATCCGGATGCCCTCGCGATCGCAGAGGCAATGGACAAGGAGCGACAGGCGGGAAAAGTCCGCGGACCGCTGCACGGTATCCCGATACTTATTAAGGACAATATCGATACCGCCGACAAGATGATGACCACGGCCGGATCGCTGGCGCTGGTCGGGTCCAAGCCGACCGTGGACTCATTTGTGGCGCAAAAGCTCAGGGCTGCAGGCGCCGTGATATTAGGCAAGACTAACCTGAGCGAGTGGGCAAATATTCGCTCCAGTCACTCGACGAGCGGTTGGAGCGGGCGCGGAGGGCTGACGAAAAATCCTTACGCGCTTGACCGAAATGCCTGTGGATCGAGTTCGGGGTCGGGCGCGGCGACTTCGGCGAATCTATGTCTGGCAGCAATTGGCACCGAGACGGACGGGTCGATCGTGTGTCCTTCGCATGCCAACGGGATTGTGGGCATCAAACCCACGGTTGGGCTGGTGAGCCGCAGCGGAATTATTCCCATTTCGCACAGCCAAGACGGAGCAGGCCCTATGGCACGCACCGTCCGAGATGCAGCCCTAATTCTCGGTGCATTGACTGGTGTTGACAGCCGAGATCCGGCTACGAGCGCAAGCCAAGGAAAGGCACACACCGACTACAGTCCGTTTCTCGACCCCAATGCCTTGCGCGGCGCGCGCATTGGGGTGGCCCGCAAGTATTTCGGGTTCAGCGAGCCGGTCGACGGGTTCATGAACAATGTTCTTGACGCAATCAAGCAGGGTGGAGCAACCCTGATCGATCCTGCGGATATCGCGACCTTCGGAAAATTCGATGACTCCGAACTGGAGGTCCTGATGTATGAGCTGAAAGCCGATATGAACGCATACTTGGCGCAGCTCGGTCCGAATGCGCCGGCGCGTACGTTGAAAGACCTGATCGACTTCAACGACAAGAACAAAGACAAGGAAATGCCGTACTTCGGGCAAGACCTATTTTTGAAAGCGGAGGCTAAGGGTCCGCTTACGGAACAGAAGTATGTGGACGCGCTTGCAAAGAATCATCGTCTGGCGCGGACCGAAGGCATCGACGCGCTCATGGACAAGCTGCAACTCGACGCTATTGTTGCCCCGACTGCGGGTCCCGCATGCTTGACTGATTTGTTAAATGGCGATCACTTCACCGGCGGGAGTTCGAACGCAGCGGCGGTGGCAGGGTATCCCAATATAAACGTCCCGGCGGGGCTTCTCGATGGCATGCCTGTCGGAATCTCGTTTTTCGGAAGAGCCTGGAGCGAGCCCAAATTGATTAGCCTGGCGTATTCTTTCGAGCAATTGACGAAAGGACGGAAGGCGCCGCGATTCTTGCCGACACTCCCGTTAAATCCGAGGGGTTAAAGATTGCCTGGGGCTGAAGCCCAACTTTAGCGCACCGGGGATGACAGCTCGGGTCGGACATACTAGCGGCCTCAGGGCAATGATAGGGGCATGGCGCACCCCCGAATGCGGAGGAAGGAGCGGGTGGGAGTCATCAAACCCAAGATCCCTCGACTTCGCCGAAGAGCTCGTTGGCCCGCGCGCTTCGACTCCGCTCGGGATGACAGGTCATTTTCGGGTGATGAGGGTACGGGTGGAAGCAGAGTCCGTGCTCGTGACGGGGTTAAACCTTAAGCGCGCATCAGCGCTCTTGCCGAGAAACGTCAGCAGCAGCGGCCACGTTATGGCGGACGTCAGCGCCGCGGACCCAGAAAATGACATCCTCGGCGATGTTGGTGGCGTGATCCGCAACTCGCTCCAGATTGCGCGCGACCAGCAGCGCATCAAGCGCCTGGCGCGTCACTTCCGGGGTTTCATTCATCTTGCGAGTCAAGTTAATAAAAGCTTCGTCCCGCATGCGGTCGACGACGTTATCCATCTCCAAAACAGCCTGAGCCAGTTCGGCCTTGCCTTCAATGAAAGACTCCAGCGCGCGGCGAACCATGGCTGAGACGGCGGCGGTCATGCGGGGGATATCGACCGGCAACTCGGCTTCTGGCAGGTTGACCATATCCATTACGCGTTCCGCAATGTTAACCGCCTGGTCGCCAACGCGTTCGAGATCGGAGTTGATTTTAGTCACGGCGAGTATAAATCGAAGATCGACCGCCATCGGTTGTTGAAGGGCGAGCAAATCGAACGCGAGTTCATCAATTTCGCGCTCGGCCAGATTGATAAGAGACTCGTTGTCGAGAACCATGCGGCAGCGGGTGAGATCGCGCTCCACATACGCCTGGCAGGCACGATCTATCGCCTGCTCGGCCAGTCCGCCCATGCGCAACAACTTCTCGCGCAACTCATCCAGTCCTTGTTGAAATCGGGTTCGCATTATCCAAACCTGCCAGTGATGTAATCTTCCGTCCGCTTGTCGCTGGGATTAGTAAAAATCTTTTCGGTTTTGTCGAATTCGATTAGATGGCCGAGCAAAAAGAATCCGGTAAACTCGGCGACCCGCGAGGCCTGCTGCATATTGTGGGTCACGATTACGATGGTGTAATTCTCTTTGAGCTGGAAAATGAGTTCTTCGATTTTGCCTGTCGAAATCGGGTCCAACGCGGAACAGGGTTCGTCCATCAGCAAGACCTGAGGTTCAACGGCCAAAGCGCGAGCAATGCAGAGGCGCTGTTGCTGGCCGCCAGAAAGACTTGCCCCTGACTTTTTCCGCAAGGAGTCCTTCACCTCATCCCAGAGAGCAGCCAATCGAAGCGATCTTTCGACAATTTCGTCCAAGCGGCGACGATCGCGAAATCCATTCAGCTTCAGCCCGGCAGCCACATTGTCGTAGATCGACATAGTGGGAAAGGGATTGGGTTTCTGAAATACCATGCCGATGCGGCGGCGAATCTGGGTGGCCGAGGTGCCGTTGTAGACATCCAAGTCACCGATGCGTACGCGGCCCTGGGCACGGGCGCCGGGAATGGTTTCATGCATGCGATTGAGGCAGCGGACGAAGGTGGATTTTCCGCAGCCGGATGGACCGATTATGGCGGTTGCATGATTCCCGGCCAGCCTGATCGTGATGGCGTGCAAAGCCTGCGTTTTCCCGAACCAGGCATTAAGGCACTCGACTTGAATGTCAACACCCATACCTAACCAGTGCCTCTGATCAAACCTCGGCCAGCAACGATGCGCACAGCGCTGATGGCAACTACAATGAGAACAATCAGAATCAATGCGCCCGCCCAGGCTTGTCGATGCCACTCATCGAAAGGCGATATGGCATAGGTGAAAATCTGCAATGGCAACGCTGCCGTGGGTTGATTCATGTCCCAGTTCCAGTACTGATTGCCAAAAGCTGTGAACAGAAGCGGCGCTGTTTCACCGGCAACCCGGGCGAAGGCAAGCATGATGCCTGTGATCACTCCAGACGTAGCGGTGCGAAGGGTGATCGACAAAGTTGTGCGCCAGCGTGGCACGCCCAAGCCATAGGCAGCTTCCCTCACCTGAAAGGGAACGAGCAGCAGCATCTCTTCCGTGGTTCTGGTAATTGTTGGAATCATCATCATGCCTAAAGCGATGCCCCCAGCCAGAGCCGAGAAGTGTTTTTGCGTAAGCACCACGACGCTATAGGCAACCATGCCAATGACGATTGAAGGGATACCATTGAGCACGTCGGCAGTGAACCTGATCAAATGGCTGAGACGTCCGCGCCCGTATTCGGCAAGATAGATTCCCGATCCGATGCCCAGGGGGACGCCAATTGCGCTGGCGATCCCGAGGATCAGAATCGATCCGCCGATCGCGTTGGCCATGCCTCCGCCGGCCTCTCCCACGGGGCGAGGAATTTGAGTGAGGAAAGCCCAGTTAATCGCACCGATGCCCCGGTACACCAGATATCCGAAGATGGCGACAAGTGGGAGCAGCACCAAAAAAATGGCAGCGCCTGCGGCCAGGGTCATCAACACATTCACGACTCGACGGCGAAGACCGATATCAGGCAGCATCGTATTGGCGAACTTCACCACCTGGGTCTCAGACATGGGTTCTCGCCGGGGTCCCGCGGGTGACCGTCCACATCAGCAATTGCGCCAAAATATTCACTATGATGGTGACAAGAAAAAGAGCAAGGCCGATCTGCACCAAGGAACTCAAGTACAGATCGCCGGTCGCCTCGCTGAATTCGTTGGCAATCACACTTGCCATGGTGTACGCGGGAGCCAGCAGGGACTTCGAGATTTCTGGCCGATTCCCGATCACCATAGTGACTGCCATGGTTTCACCCAAGGCACGACCCAGTCCGAGAATGACTCCGCCGAGAATTCCGGCACGGGCGTTGCGCAGCACGCCGGTTCGAATCATCTCCCAGCGAGTTGCTCCCAAGGCCAGCACTGCTTCGCGCTGCTGCTGAGGCACTGCGGTCATCACCTCGCGAGTAATCGAAGAGATAATGGGAACGATCATGATGGCCAGAATCACTCCGGCAGCAAGCATCCCGATCCCGTAGGGGGCGCCTTCAAAGAGGCCAGTCCACCCCAAACGCGAGGATAGCCACGGCTCGACGTACTGGCGAAGTAAGGGCACGAGCACAAAAATTGCCCATAGGCCATAAATTACGCTGGGAATAGCCGCAAGAAGTTCAGTCGTGAAAGCCAGGGCGCCGCGCAGGCGGCGGGGACTCATTTCCGTGATGAAGACGGCGACTCCTACGCCCAGCGGCACGGCGAGGACAAGCGCCAGAATAGAAGACACCACCGTGCCGTATATAAAAGGCAGGGCTCCGAACTGATCGTTGACGGGATCCCAGTCGCGAGAGAAGAAGAATTTCAAGCCAAAAGCGTGCCAGGCCATGGCGCCTTTGGTCGCCAGTTCGTAAACGATCAAGCCAATGATGACGAGAACAGCCAGGCCGCAAGTAAGGACGACTGCGTGGAATGCAGTATCGGCAACCCGGGAATCGCGCTGGTCCAGCACAGGCGCAGTCGTGACCCGACATTTTGTCGTAAGTTGCGGTCCTGCAGCATGTTCCGAGTCGGGCAGATGAGGCATGCCGAGCGCCTGGTTCCCCATAGTCCGAAACTAACAGCGTCATGTTACAAGAGTGTTAAAATGATGGTCGCTAAACGGCTTCGCCTTCCGTCGTAGCGGGTTGATTTTTCCCCCAGGAACATATATTTTTCGTTGCCCAAGAGAGTATGACTGCCGCTCAGAAGCGCATCGCGTCGCTATTTCAGAAAATGGATCGGGAGATTGGCCGAATCAGCGCTAACCCCGTTCCGAAAACTGTCCATCAGTTCCGAACGACGGCCCGGCGGGTTGAGGCTGCACTGGAAGAGCTAATGCCGGAAGCAGATCGCAACCAGCGCAAGCTTCTGAAGCAGCTTTCACGCTTACGCAGGAGGGCCGGCCGAGTCCGGGATATGGATATCCAGCTGACAGCCCTGAGGAATTTGAGAGTCGCCGACGCTTCCAGGGCGAAGACTCAGGTTCTGCAGGCCCTGTCGGAGTTGCGGACAAAGCGGGAGAGCAGATTGCAGGATTCCTTGGACAAAGCGACCATGCGCGAGCTTCGGCGAAGGTTGAAAAAAGCTCGAGAGCGGTTTCCCGGGGATCTGCCGGATCCACTGAGACTGGCAGGACAGCTGTTGTCCAAGTTTGCGGAGGAACAGAGTCCCATCGACGAAAAAGTTCTTCATCGTTGCCGAATCCTGGGAAAGCGAATTCGTTACACGGCAGAACTCGTCGGAGATGAGCCGGAAGCGCAACGGATGGTCGCCGAACTCAAGCGAATGCAGGACGCGCTGGGCGAATGGCACGACTGGTTGACGCTAGCAGGTAGCGTTCGCAGGCTATTGCCAGGGAATCCAAACTCCTCGCTACTACTGGCGGTCAGCAATATTATGCGCGCGAAATATCGCGATGCTGTACAAGCGGTGGCGAACACAAAAGCAGCGTTGCTTCGAAAACCGTCCATTGCAGCCAGCCAATTGGCGGCGGTTGGGCGAAGGAAGGCATCTTCCACGGATGCAGCCGCGGCAGTCGCGTGAACCCGGCCCTGCCACATCGGACAAGCTGATCTCAACTAGGGAAGCAGACCGTAGACTTCCAGGGTGCTTTGCGTACCTATAAATAACTCGCCATCTGCCACAATGGGCGTGGCGAAATGAGCGGTGGGCGGGACGGTATCGCGGCCGTTCGGCGCCTGACGGCTGGTATAAAGGACTTTCAAAGTTTTCGCGTCCATGGCCCAAAGGACCCCGGACTGTCCCAAGTTCCACAGGATAGCGTTCGAGTTGCCATTCGCAGTGATGATGGCATGGCCGCCGGTTGCCACAAAGCCTGATTGCGTTCGCGGTGTGACAATCAACCCATTGTTCATGGCGAAAACACTAACCGTACTCCCACCGGTGAAATACAACTTGCCGTTAAAGAAAATGGGTGTGCCGCTTTCGCCCCCGACCGCCGTCTTCAATTCCTGAATGATCTGGGTGTTGCTCGTAGTGCAGGTGGAAGAACAGATGTGGCCCATGTTGTTGCGATCCAAAAGGTAGATGGTGCCTTGTTTACCGAGGCCTATAGCCTCATTGGGGTGCGCGCCGGGCTGGGGCGGCAGGACTAGCACGCCATCATTGAGATCAAGATCGTTGCTGTTGAGGAGCTGCCAGTTGAAAGGAGTAAACCAGTCGGCCAATGTTATAACGCCTGTGCCCTGAGTCAGCTTGAAAACGCTCATGGCTAGATTGGTTTTGCTTACAAACGTTCCCTCACCGGTTTCACCATAGATGTGGCCTGTTGAGTCGGCAGAGAGGCCGGCGCCCTTCTGCCAGATTGCTGCGAACTTGCCACCCGGCTCGACATCGAACGTGCCATCCTGCTGGAGCGTGTTGGCGTTGTAGGACAGAACCCAGCCTCGCGCCGAAGTGTCACAGCCGGGAGATCCCATGGCAATGTAGACATGGTTATTCACCAACAGCAAACCGGGCCGGTTCACTTGATAGCGGTCCATGAAGGTGTAGGTAACGCCGTTCAGGACGTACTTGGCAGTAATGGCGACGGGAGAGCCGGGCTGTTCCGCTCCGGTTGCGATGTTCAGGGCGTGAAGGCGATGCACAACCCTGGAATTCTCCAAGGTCTCCGCGACAACGTAGATGGTTGAATTGGCCAGGTTGATCACCGGAGTAGAAACTACCCCGATCTGAGTCCATCGGTTGGTAGCAACACAGCCTGGCACGCTGGCGGGGACAGGAGTGGCGCCGGGTCCGCTAAAGGTAAGCAGGCTGGTTTGCCACAGCGGTGCTCCCGGCGTGTTTGCGTCGAAGGCATAGACGGAATCATTCATAGTGGCAAGATAGACCACGTTATGCGTGCCCTGGCCGGGAATGCTTACGGCCGGCAAGTACAAAGGATGTCCAACCACGAAGCCGTCGACCGGGTCGGAAAACAACTTGCCGAAGGTAGTTGCATTCACATTGGCCAGCGTTAACCGGGTTTCCGTAGCATTCACGCTGTTGCGTGAATTCTGATAATGCCAAGTGGTGACGCGAGTTTGGGCGGCGAGGTACGGCGAAATCGCTAGGCAGATGGCAAGAATGATTGCGGAACAAAGTAGCTTAGCGCGCGTGTCCAACAGGATGCCAAGGAGGAGTGGCGTTTGCATTGCTAATCTCCTGCGCTTCTGAAGTAGTGACCCTCGATTGCAGCTATTGTCGCCAGCTTCATACCAGGTAGAGCCTTAGACTCCAGTCCCCCAAGGCAGGGTTTGTTTAACCTAGAAGAAATTTCGCAGAATTAACCAGAGTGTCCCGGTATTTCCCATAACGGGATACGATTCCGATAAGTGTCCCGAATTGTGACTGGCGTCACAGATTGTTTTTGTCTCCTGCCAAATAGTGCCTCTCTGTGCAGAGTTTTTGATCCAGGGCGTCCGCTGTCATAAGGAATTCATACGACGAGGGGAGACACATGCATCGCCATCAACAAGTTGAATTCGGTTTTCTTCTAGCATTGCTGCTCGCAGCCATCGCCTTTCTTCCCCCAGCGGTTCAGGCTCAGACGGGGACGACTGCGATTTCGGGGCAAGTGGTCGATCAACATGGAGCGGTGATCGCCGGAGCGGCGATCACGTTAGTCAACGTAAACACCGCGGCGACACGCACCGCCAATTCGGATGCGGCCGGTAATTACACATTTTCCAGTCTGCCTCCGAGCACTTACCGTTTGCGGGTAGAGGCGCCCGGGTTCCGCACGGAACTGCACGACAATCTAGCTCTCCTGGTGAATGTGCCGCTGCGTCACAATGTCACGCTGCAGGTGGGGGCAGCCCAGGAAATCATGGAGGTGTCAGCCGCCGCCGAGCGTCTGAACACAATCGATGCGAGTGTGGGAAACGCGTTCGCCGAGAATCAGATCAAGCAATTGCCACTGGAGGCCCGAAACGTTGTCGGCCTGCTCAGTCTCCAAGCCGGCTCGGTGTTTCTGCCGGTGCAACCAAACAGTGCGGATAACGACCCGCGCAGCGGTGCCATCAGCGGAGGCCACTCCGACCAGGCGAACGTGACCATGGATGGCGTTGACGTAAACGATTCGCAGACTGGGTTTGCCTATACGTCGGTGTTGCGGGCGACCCTGGACTCGGTGCAGGAATTTCGGGTGACTACGACGAACTACGGCGCCGACCAAGGACGTTCGAGCGGGGCCCAGGTTTCCCTGATAACCAAGAGCGGAAGCAATACGCCGCACGGCTCGGCGTATTGGTATCACCGCAACACGGCATTTTCGTCTAACGAGTTTTTTAACAAGCTGGCGCAATATAAGGAATCGCAGCTGTACGGGACGCCGCTGCGTAACCGTCCTCCTCTGTTACAGAAACATATCTTTGGTGCGTCCTTCAGCTTCGCGCCGCTCAAAGACCGGCTGTTCTTCTTCAGCAATTTCGAGGACCAGCGCCTGTCGGCGGCGCAGTCGGTGGAGCGCTACGTGCCATCCACCACTATGCGGGACGGGATTCTGGTGTATCCCTGCGCGGACTCGACACAGTGTCCAGGTGGAACGGTTAATGGGTTCACGGGCTCGCACGCCATTCCGGCGGGATGGTACGGTTTGAGTCCAGCGCAGCTAGGAGCGCTCGACCCGCTGGCAATCGGACCCAGCGTGGCGGCCTCGCAGTACTTCCAGCAATTTCCTTCGTCTAACTCGACCGGCCGTGATGGTACGTTCGTGCCAGGATTTGGCGTGATGGGCAACATTACGGGCTACCGGTTCAATGCCCCAGTCAAGAACAATTGGTGGACGTACATCACCCGGCTTGATTTCAATGTGGACCACTCCGGCAAACACCAGTTGATGTGGCGCGGCAATCTACAGAATGACCGCGACAATGCGCAACCGACTTATTGCTGGTCGGGGGGCAAATGCACCTCGCCGATGAACATCACGGCCGGCAACAATCGCGGCATGATGATTGGTTACACCGCCGCGTTGACTCCGCAGCTGGTGAATAACTTTCGCTACGGCTACACGCGGATTGGAAGCAATCAGGGCGGCCTGTTCAACTCCCCATACGTGGATTTCCGCTTTATCGATGACATCAGCGGTTTTGACTACGCGACCACAACGGCGCGGGGCCGGATCAGCCCGACGCACAACTTCACGGACGATATCTCCTGGAATCGAGGGAACCACACATTTCAGTTGGGCGCCAATCTGCGTCTATTGCGGGTGGAGACGCATACCAACGGAAACTCATATCCGGACGTAGTAACCAATGGCTCTTGGGTCGCAGGGAATGGAAAGACGTACATTCCCGGGCGCTACAGTTGTCCCTTCGCGGCTTGTGACACGGTACCAGCGGTTAGTGAAGATGCGTACGCATCGTATGCAGATTCATGGATTGACATTCTTGGAGTTCTTTCCGAATCCGATGCGGTTTACAACTACGACCGCCAGGGTCACCTGATCCCATTCGGGGTACCGATAAAACGGCGTTGGGCCAGCAATGCATACGAGTTTTATGCGCAGGACAATTACCGTATCAAGTCGAACCTGAACATTGTCGCCGGTCTGCGTTGGAGCTATAGCAGCCCGCCGTGGGAGACGAATGGGCTGCAGGTGGCACCGACGACGCCGCTGGGGGACTGGTTCAACCAGCGCGGGAAACTCATGTATGCGGGGCAGCCCGCTAATGCGATTCCGCTGATTCAATTCAATCTTGCCGGGCCAGCGAATAACAGCAGCCTTGGCTTTTACAAGAAAGACTGGAACAATTTCAGTCCGCGCCTGGCATTCACGTACAGCCCCGGCTGGAACGACGGCTGGCTGGCGAAACTGACTGGGGGGCCGGGTAAGACAGTTGTTCGCGGCGGCTACGGGTGGGTTTATGACCAACTGGGGCTGGCACTGGCGAACCAATTCGACCAGGTGGGAGCGTTCGGGCTAGCCAGCAGCGTTTCCAGTCCCTGGCACGGCCATAGCGAAGACGACCCTACGGTTCGCTTCACCAATCTAACCACGATCCCTAACACTTTGCCGGCACCCTTGGCGGGCGGCTTCCCTTACACTCCGCCTACGGCTCAGGGATCGATTCAGCAGAGCATGGACAGCAACATTCGCACGCCGTTCTCGCAGATGTTCAATTTTTTCATCGGGCGGGAACTGCCGGCGAAGATGACCCTCGATCTCGGGTATGTGGGACGGCGAGCGAGTAAGGTACTGACACGGCGCGATCTAGCCATGCCTCTTGATTTGGTCGACCCAGCCTCGAGTACTGACTATTTCAAAGCGGCTAAGCAGATAATTGACGCACTTGCCGCCAACGGACAGGACTGGAGCAAGCTTCCGGCCATACCGTATTGGGAACACATCTTTCCCGACGCAGCGAACGGCTTCAACTCCTATTACACGTTACCTGACAATGGCGGTTACGCGCCGGTCGCTAACAACACACAAGCGGTAGGATATAACTTCAGCGGGATGGAAGGTGACTGGACAACGGCGCTATATTCTCTCGACGAGTATTGTGACCCGGCGTGCAGCAAGTTTGGTCCTTTTGCCTACTTCGATCCGCAATTCGATGCGCTGGGCGCGCTCAGTTCAGTTGGATTCGCCAAGTACGATGCGCTACAGGTTTCTCTGCGAAAACAGTACAGCAACGGCATTCAGTTTGATGCCAACTACACCTTCTCCAAGTCGATGGATTCCAGTTCCGCTGTCGAACGTGGCAGCAACTGGACGACTTTCGGCGACTACTACTACAGCAACTTTTTGATTAATTCCTGGGATCCGAGAGCCAGCTACGGCAATTCCGATTTCGATGTCCGCCACCAGTTCAACTTCAACTATGTGGTCGATCTGCCATTCGGAAAAGGCCGTAGGTTTGCCGGAGCTGCCAGCGGTTTGCTGGACGCTTTTGTCGGGGGTTGGCAGACGACGGGCATTCTCCGCCTGAACAGCGGAATGCCATTCGACATCATCAACTGCCGTTCCTGCTGGCCAACCAACTGGCAACTGCAGGGCAACACTCAGTTCACCGATCTGAATGCGGTGCGCGGTCTGCTGGGAACCACGCTCAACAAGGTGGGCGGCAATCCCAGCCCGTTCACCGATCCGGAGAAGGTGTTGAGCTATCTCCGGTACTCGTACCCGGGTGAAGGGGGTCAACGCAATCGCCTTACCGGGGATGGCTACTACACCTGGGACGTCGGTATGGGGAAGTCATTCAACATGCCTTATGCCGAAGGTCACAAACTGAAATTTCGCTGGGACATTTTCAATCTGACCAACTCAGCACGATTCAATGTGGCAAACGCAATTCTGGTTCGTGATTTCGCATCTACGTTCGGGTCGTACACCAGCACATACTCCGGTTGCGACAATGCCGCAGGGCGCTGCATGCAACTGAGCCTGCGGTACGAATTCTAGACAGGGTAGAAAGTGTCTTCTACAGGGCCTCGGAAACGGGGCCCTTGGCTCGGTTGGTTGTATGTGGGCACAGCCCCTGCACGACCTTGAATGGTAGTTCTAGCGAAGAAACCGGAGCGCCTGAGGGTGCGGGTCATCCGGAGGATGAAGATGACTAACATCCGCAAGGGCGTGCTTGAGCATCGGGCAGGCGCTATTGTTGCTTTCATTCTCTTCTCGTGTCTGAGTGCGTGGTCATGGGCCTCAATAACCAGCAGCCATCATTTGGACCGTGATCCGGTCTACCTCGGAGGACTCTTATTTGCGATTTTTATCACTGTTTCCGTCGCATTTAGGTCACCCCTCGCAGTGGATCGAATCGCCTTTGGTGCGGCTGCTTGTGCTTTTCTGTTCGCAGGCGTTGCAACAGTAAAGCCTTTAGGCCCGGATGCGATCCTGGTTGTACGAGGAGCTAAGTCCTTGATGTGGACACTTGCCGCCGTGGTTGGGCTTGTGGTCTTGGTGCGTGGCTCTAAAAGTATGCACGGACGTGGCTAACGCCGCACGCAGGAGGCTTGAGGTTGGTCTTTATTGACACGCGCGCTCGCGGTGCAAAGTTGCATCCACGGCTCGCGCCATGGAATGCAGATCCAAATTACATCCCAAGAATTGACTGATCCGAGATGCCTCGGCAAGAGGATTTTGCAGCAGCGATTCGTATTCGACGTACAGCACCGCTATATGGGGACGAGTGAGTAACCAGCTTCCGATCTTCTGGAGATGCCTTTCAAAAGCCTTGATCACTTGCTGGGAGGAAGCCGGCGCGGGAGCTTGTCCAAGCCTCTGTAACATCCTCTCCTGCGAGGCAAGTATCTGCGCGAGTGGCCGGCGCATGAAGATGATGCGGTACTCATGTCGTTGCGGCAGATGCTCCAAGAGAGACGAAATTACCTTGACAGCCTTTCCTTCGGCCTGGGCGATCAGTTGGGAATTTTGCGCCAGGGATTTGACAGCCTCCAGTTCGTAGTATCCGCGAGGATTGTTCGCATCCGCCGAGCGTTGCGCGTCGGAAAGTATCTCCATCCCTCCCGCAGAGAGCATTTGCATCATCAGAGAGGTGCCCGATCGTGGTATTCCCGAGACAACGGTGATCATGGTGAAAACGCTTCCACTTCGCCCGATCTCCGAAAGTTCGGGGCACGAGGCCGTTTAGCCGGGCTAGGCGAAGTGTATTTCACGAGAAGGTATTCGCATAGCACCGTTGTGGTTCCCGCGGGGCTAGATTCCGCATTCTTGCCAATTTGAGCGGCACGGTTGAAGCCGTGGTTTTTCAAACCATTTAGGAGATGGCTTTTAGAATGTGAATTGCCGCGAAATACTTGATGTGCTTGGATCAGAATTATTGAGCGCTGTGGATGTGCTCCCACGCAGTTCTGAAGGCCCGCAAAGCATAGAGAGCATCGTCAAGCAATTCCGCTTCTTCGCCCGTGGCGCCGGCGGATGAAAGCTCTTTTTCGCGCGCGACAACGGCGGTCTCCGCCTCAGTGAGCTTGTAGGGAAGGGCGCTCCAATCAGTTTCCCGGAGAGCTGCCAGGTACAAAGCCGTCCAGTGCTGATGT
Source organism: Terriglobales bacterium (assembly GCA_035691825.1). Taxonomy (GTDB): domain Bacteria; phylum Acidobacteriota; class Terriglobia; order Terriglobales; family Acidobacteriaceae; genus Gp1-AA122. The sequence continues at coordinate 16,517 of DASSIO010000058.1, forward strand.
TCACGGCTCGGTAACAAGGGCGCCTTCATGAGCGCACTCCATTCAGCGAGCGAGGCCTCGCTGCCAACTTGAGGCGCTTGGCCGTCAGGTCGATGGAACGGACGGCACGGTGCAGGCGACGGTTATGTGCGCGCATCCTGACCCGGTCACGACGCGGAACATTGTAAAGATGCATGGAGAGCTCCATCACGGTTCTGTCCAGGGCGAGGACGCTATCCAGTATCTGATTCGGAGTTCGCAGGCTGGTCTGTTGATTGCGTTTCATTTGAATCTATTGATAGCAAATGCGAATTGTGAAGGGAAATTGAAATATCTGATCGGACGCATAAACCGGGGAGCTTGTCCGCAAGCTCCTGAAGGAACTCTGATTGCGCGGTAGCAACCGGTGCGATTGTGCGTTTTATCGATGCGAACAATCAAATCTTTGCATAGCGCATCGCGGGCCAGGAAGCGAGGGGGGAGCACTCGGAATGTGGGTACGACAAGGCCGAGCACAGCTGTAACTGGACATATTCCCTTCCCCCGAAGAAACATAGTCAGGGAACAGGAGGCTCGGCCATTGGCCTCAAACAATGGCATCCATCTAACTTCTCTGTCTGTGATTGCTATCACAAGCTGGAGGTACAAATGCGGGAATTATGTCGAGTATTTCCCCTAGTTCCGATCCTGCTTGCGACGATCCGTAGAACGATTGAAAGCAGCACACTAGCGATGCCGTAACGTCAGCGTGTGCAGCAGAGCACGAATCGAATGTGGCTGGCCGCTGGGCTCGCGCAGAGCTTCCCTGTTCTGGCCTGCCGTGTAGTAGCCAATCTCCAGCGAGAGCACCACGTAAGCCATGTAGCCGATGCATACAACCGCACATAGCGCGACGACGCTCCACGCTACGCCCGACCAGGAAAGAATCTGCCAAATACCGCTCAGTATCAAGGAAACGAGAATAAGAGCGGCCACTAAACTAACTTCATGAATCGTTCTTTGCGTCATATTCATAGCCTATTCCCTTTTGCAGCTGTGTACAGGACACAGATCACTGCTGAATGTGTGCTCGCTCCCGCTTGAGAAAGTAGGCCTACGGCTCACTTCGGAGCGGAACATGTCAGTTCCAAGCTGCATGCCAAGACATCTCCGATGCCGGAGGGATGAAGCTCATTGCCCTCTCTGCTAAAGCGGTGATCGTCAGACTCGGATTGACACCGAGATTTGCTGCGATGACGGAGCCATCGCAGATATACATGTTCTTGTAGCCGAATACGCGGTGCTGGGAATCGACCACACCGCGGTCCGAAGCAGCAGCAATGGCACAGCCGCCAATGCAGTGCGCGGTGCCTGGAATATCAAAAAGAATTTCGGGAAGCATGCTCATGGCGGTGCCTCCGGCGAGGCGTGCGCAGGTCTTGGCAAATTCATTCGCTTGCGGAATGTAGGTCTGCACCTTATTGCCGCGGCTGACCAGGAATTTCCGAAAAGGCCAGAACCAGGGCCGCTCCCATCGCATTTCGATATGCCCGTGCAAAGATTGCATGCAAAGCAGGATGACCGCTTCGCGCGCAAAACCGAATGGCTGAAACAGGCGCAAGCTTCGGATGGGATGCCGCAGGATTGAGAGGGCGACATTCTTGCACCAGATGGCGAGACGCTGTGCGCCGGGACGGCCGTCGGTGAGAATGGTGGTCAGAAAACTGACAGTATCGGAGCCTCGGGGATAGCGCACCGCTTCGATGTGGGTGTGCTCGTCAAGGTAGACTCCCGAACCAATGGCAACTCCTTGCGAGAAATCCTGCTTGCAGCCGGGAGTTCGCGCGCCGATCAGCGACTCAGAATTGGTGCGAACGTGCTTACCGAGTTGAGGGCTGATCGCGGGCAACGAGCCCGTTTCCCGCAGACGGAAGAGAAGCTCCATGGTGCCAAGAGAGGACGCAGCGAAAACGACAGCATGGCAAGTGAAGCGGCGGCGCTTCCGTCCTATCCAAGCAGTGGAGTTAACGGTATGCACTTCGTAGCCGGCCGCACCGTCCGTAACTCTATTGAGCGGCTTGACGTCTACGACTTGGGTTTCGCAGAAGATTTTCGCGCCACGTTTCTCGGCAAGGTAGAGGTAATTAAGATCGAGCGTGTTCTTCGCGCGGTAACGGCAGCCCATCATGCAGCCGCCACACGCGATGCAGGTTGTGCGTGAAGGGCCCTCACCATTAAAGAAAGGATCCGGGAGCAATGTGCCGCCGACTTCTCCGGGCGGGGGTTCGAGGATCGCCAGCTTAGAACAGTAAAAAGTCTCACCGACGCCCATCACATCTGCCGCTTGCTTGAGCAGATGATCGGCAGGGCCAAGGATTTTGTTGGTTGCAAGTCCCAGCATGTCCTCGGCAGCCGAGTAAAACTGTGGCATCTCCGTCTTCCAGTTGGAAGCGCCGGCCCAGGATCCAGTGTCCCAGATCTTGTCAGGGGGCCTCAGCGATGTGCCTGCATAGGTAATGGAACCGCCACCTAGCGCGCAGCCGTGAAAGATAGTCGCGTGGTGAAAGAGGCGCATGTTGAAAAAGCCGCGTAGGGCGAGTTCGGGGCGCCATATCCAGCGATGAATGGCCCAGCTTGTACGCGGCAGATCAGTGGGTGTCCAGCGACGGCCCATTTCAATCACGGCGACGTTGTAACCTTTTTCGGTAAGGCGATGGGCGGACACACTGCCGCCGAAACCAGAGCCAATGACGATGAAATCGAAATCCAGGTGATCTTCGCGGAGCGCCATACAAGCTGCCGTTCATGGTGAGGGAGCCCGGAAATTGCGCTTACTTAGGTGCAGGCGGGCTCACGACGCTTTTGATTGCACGGTCCGAGATCGGATCAGGCATAATCGATCGGATTCTTTTCCAGCCAATGCTCGTCGCGCGCTTTCGCAATCTGCTTCCAGGCGGTGCTGGCGACTTTTTCCCCAAGTTGCCGGGTGTTCCACGCAAGCGCAGTGGCAAATCCTACTCCCGCACCAAGCAAAACACAGGCAAGGGCCCGGTCCTCTTTATGCTTGCGTGTCGTGTAGGCAGCCAAGGCTCCAAGCAAGGCGCCGATCGCAGCGGGCTGCAGAGCGCTTCGCGCCGACAAACCGAGAAAGGGCGCCAGCGGCCTATCGTGTAGAAAAGCGCTTTCTCCGGAATGCGCGCCCTCCACGGCGGAATGCACCAACTTGCGGGTGTAGTCAACGTTGGATCTTAACCAGGTATCGACACTCATAGGATTGCTCGATCGATGAAATATGGCGGCCGAGTGCGCGAGAAACCTCCGCACGCGGTCAACACCAGACTACGCTCGTGCCCGAAAAATTCTGTGACTCGCATCACGCGATTCAGGCCATCGGTGCACGTGAGCCGGCTCGGTTTGGTTCAAGCAGCCAGCTCGACTTCATATTCTTCAACAACACCGATTCCCGCGCAGGTGGGGCACTTCCCGGTTCCCTGGCAGTCGTCGCATTGGGGTTGCTGTTCTAGAGTGGACTCGAAGAACATTTCGAAGAATCCGCCGAAGCCAGTGCCATGGCACGCGGCACACTTGCCGTCACCTTGCGGCTCAGCGGCAAACATCTTCATGGAATCGCAATCTGGGCACTGAGGCATGGGAGCACCTCATCTATGGATTTGTCTCAGCCTACTGCGCTTGGCGGTGGATAAACCAGAAATGAGACAGCGGGAGCTTGGGCGGTTTCCCATTTTGGAACCATTGATCGCGTCAGAAAGATGTGTCTGAGTTATTGTCTACGGGAACTGCGGCGCTTTTTGGGTGCCCGCTGCAGACGCGCCTCCAGCTCAGCGACACGCTGGCGAAGCGCAATCATTTCCTGGTCGGTTTGCGAATGGGATGCACTCAGGACCCGCCGCATAGCCTCTACGGGAGACAAAATGGCAGAGCCAACCTCGCTGAGGCGGTTCTGGACTGCATCCTGAACCTGCTGATAGGTGTCGAAGGCTGACTTCAAATACCACATCACGAATTCCTGTCGCACCTGATCGGAGGCCATAATCAACTGGCGTAGCAGTTCGAGGGGAAGCCCTGTCGGCTTATCCTTGGCATCTTCCGTAATGATCTGAGTGAGGGTGACGCGGGTAAGATCGCGGCCAGTTTTGGCATCAATCACTTGCACGTCTTTGCCCTGGCGGATAAGGGCAGCAATATCGTCGAGGTTAATGTAGCGGCTGTTCGCAGTATCATAGAGCCTGCGATTGCCGTACTTCTTAATGACTACAGCACCTGGTTTCATAGGCACTCAATTGCCTCATGTTGCATCGCACAAAGTTCAATTACATATTGACATAATTTCCCTGCAGTCGTATAGTTTAGTCGAATGCTGCACTGCAGCATATTTCTGGGAGGTGCCCTATGGCAGCAGCGGTAAAGCCCGAATTCTCCCGAACCCATCCTCGGGAACCGTCTTTCGTGTCACTACTTTCAGGCTGGGCGCAGCAGGGGGTCCAGACTCTGTTCTCCACACAGCGGATTCTCCTAGATGTCGTCATGCGGCAGAATGCGAGCATCATGCATGCCTTCCGCCAGCATTTATCGGATCCAACTCATTCCCCCACCGCTATCCTTTCCGAAATGGCAGGCGAAGGGGTGCGTAATTTCATCGAAGGACAAGCCATTCTGCTTGATCTCGCGCAGCAGCAAAACGAAATTCTCATGAATGGGGTGAAGGAACGCGTGCACAACTGGCCCGCGGCCCAAGCCATGACCGATCTGCTGCGCCGCAGCGTGGAAACTTTTGTCACTATGCAGCAGGAATTCCTCAAGATTGCGGGGAAGCAAACCCACAGCTGGATGGAGGCCGCCAAGAACGGCAAGCCGTATAAGAGCGAGCATATGGTCGAGCTGGCCCGCGAAGGCATGGATACGTTTGTGAAAGCACAAAAGGAATTTCTGGATGTCATCGCTGATGAAACTCTGCGGGCAACGGGCGGCAAACACGCCAACGGAGGCATGAAGAAAATCAAAAAGACCGAGCTCTCCGAACTGGCGCGGGAGGCTACCAAGTCGTTTGTCGATGCTCAAAAGAAGCTATTTGACGTCGCGGGACGGCAGCTAAGCACGAATGTGAAGACTGGAGGCAAGGTGGTGGAATTGATGAAGGTCCCTTCCGTGCCATTCGCTGAACTGACTCGCGAAGCTGTTAAGAGCTACGTCGATTCACAAAAGGCGTTAATGGACGTGATGTTGAGAACAGGTAAGGCCGAGAAGCATCCGGGCAGACCTGCGCCCCGGGGGAAACGACATGCGCGTGGCGCCAAGAAGGAAGCGATGGCGGCTGGAGCAGCCTGAACAACGTTTGAGCCCAATTGTCAGAGCGGCACTGGCGCAACGGAGTAGCGCCAGTGCTGCACTACTTTGCACACAATCAAGTCTCTCGGCACCACAGGCCGGATGAGCGATTAAGCGTGGTACAACGCGCTCCTCCCGCCTGCTACTCTAATGCGCATGGGACGAACTCAGATGGGGAAGAAACCAGGGCGCAAGAGGAAAAAGCCGGCATTGCCGCCAACGCGTAGCGCACCAAGAGCTGCACAGGCGCACACCGAAGCTGACGTTACTCTGTGGACGGAGGCTTTGTTCGCAGCCGAGCTTCTTCTCCTGCATGCTTCTCCAGTCTTTTATGGCTTTGGAGTGCCGCGTGGCGATGGCTCTGGAGTCGTCATCATCCCCGGGTTTCTTGGAACAGATGTATATCTAACCGAGATGCACGCCTGGCTGGCGCGGCTTGGCTATCGCCCCTATTTTTCCGGTATCGGCCTCAATGCTGATTGTCCCAATTTGCTGATTCGCTACAAGCTCAGCCAAACCATAGAAGCGGCACTGTCGGAAACAGGACGCAAAATTCATCTGATCGGACACAGCTTGGGCGGAGTTTTGGCGCGATCCGTTGCTGGACAGCGGGTCAAAGATGTGGCTTCGGTGATCACGTTGGGGGCACCGTTTCGCGGATTGTCGCTGCACCGCACCGTGCTGCACGCCGCCGAAGCAGTCCGCAAGCAGATTCTTAACGAACGTGGCGGCGGCGTGCTTCCGGACTGCTACACGGGACGTTGCACGTGCGACTTCATAGGTTCTCTGAACAGACGGATTCCCGATTCGGTGCTCGAAACCGCTATCTACACCCGGCATGATGGAATTGTGGACTGGAAATCTTGCGTGACCAGGAATCCAGAGTGCGATTTCGAAGTTCCCGGGACCCACATAGGCCTGGCGTTCAATTCTTCCGCCTACACCATCGTCGCCGAACGACTGGCTGAGGCACAGGTCCCAGACTAGAGGCTTCAATGGGCCGGCGCGCGCCGCGGCCGTTCGAGCAGAGACTGAACTCCTTGGAGGCCTAAACGGCCGGGGAACAGCAAAGCGCTGCATTGCACCAACGCCCAGTCCTGCCATGAAAGCGGCGTGCCGACCCGCTTCCAACCGCCAACCCAACTTTTCATAATATGGCGGGCCATAACGGATTCCATGCTGAAGTCGGGGGCACCGATGTCATGCAAAATGCCGTCCAAGGTGAACAGCGCTTTGCGAAACATCACCAGCGAAGGCGGCAGGTGAACGCCGCTCCAGGCGACGCGCTCCAGCACGTTCATGGCGTCGACCGCTCCCGGAACCCGCTTCACCGGCAATGAATTCAAGTACTCGACGATAGTGTTACGAATGATCGGCGCCTTGCTCTTTTCCCGTCTGCCCGGCAAGCTGAGGGCTTGAATGGCCTCGCTCGCGCCGACTGAATCTCGCAAGACGATCATCAGGAACAGCATGGCGAGATGCCGGCGCTGAGCGAGGGTTAAGTGCTCGGTCAATGCCCAATCGAGGATAACCAACTGCGATTTGCGGCGTTCATAGAGGAGATTGCCGGCATGGGGGTCAGCATGGAACATCACATCCCCCGCAGACGCAAACAGCGGAACCGCAATGAGAGCATCAACCAATTGCTCGGCGACTTCCGCGCGCCGCCAAGCCGGCATGCGCTTCACTGCGTCAGTAATTTTCTTTCCGCGCTCTTCCGTGATAGCAGTAATTCTTGGAGTACATAGCTGGGTAATCACTCTGGGGACGCTCACACCGGCGACGTTGCGATAAAGTTGGAGCGCCTTTTGCAGGGTCAGCTGCTCACGCGCAAAGTCCACCTCGTGCTGCAGGAGACGGCGGACGTCGTTGAATGTGTCGGCGAGAACATGTGGAGGAAAACCATACTGGCGATGTTTGGAACCGAGGTAGCTTGCTAATCGTGCCAGCAAATGCATGTCTTCCGAGAAGCACTCCGGAATATACGGCTTGAGTACTTTGAATACCCCGCGTTGGCGGCCTCGGACATGCTGTTCCGCCCAGGTGAAGCGCACCACAGCACTCACGCTGGCTTCAACGTAGATCCGGGGGTTGACGTCAACGTGCCAAGCGACCAACTGTTGGCCGAGTTCGCTGCGAATAATTGTCTGGATGACGGATGCGTCGACATCGCAGATCCCATTTTCCAGATGGGAAAGAGCACGGCGCAGCGGTTGCGGCAGATTCCGATTGCGTGCCAAAACTTGCCCGAGTTTCTGCAGGCCAGGCACTTTGGCAATCAACCGGAGCAGCCGCTCTTCGGCTTCGGTTTCGGAAGGTAAATCAATCTGTTCAATCAGCTTTGGAGCGAGGCGCCGGGCAGAAAGGCGGGACAGCATGAAGAACATGGCGTCGGCGACCAGGGGACGCCATTGCTTGTACAACTCGGGAACGAGCCGATCAACGGGTAAGAACTGCAAGACCCGACGTGCCATTTCGTCCCGAAAGCTCTGATTGGCGGGCTGCTCCAAAATCTCTTCGACTGCTTTGATGCGCTCACTGAGGGCTGCCTCTTTCGACAAAATGAAGAGCAGCTTTCCCGGCAGCAGCGGAGGACTGCTTTGCACTTCGGCAGTCGATGACTTCTGCATTTCAACACCAGTCAATTGGCTGGTCCGACTCAGCCAGCCATTTCCAGAGCGGCCCCGGTTGCGGTTTCGAGCGTTTCGGATTCTCCTGAGGCGTGCTGCAATTGCACCCGGCACTTGGCCGCACTGTTATTTAGCACTTCGAAGTTGCCGGAGTAATTCGTTTTCCTGTATGCGAGACGATGAATGCTCTTCCCTGCTCCATCCACAGAAACAGTCAGTTGCAAGCCCTCTCGCGATTGCGATTCGAAATCCCACTGAACGTGTTGCCGTTCTCTTCGGATCTCCCGCAAGCGATTAAAGCGGTACTGCTTGCCTTTGTGCCAGAGCACGGCCCGCCTGAAGAACAAGCCGAACGGCATGTCGTAGACCAGAGCTTCCAAGGTGCTCGGTGGTCCTTCGGGGCGCGAAAAGAACGCGTGTGTCCACGTCCAGAAGCTGCGGTGCCGATAACCGCAATTGTGCCCCTGCAGACCAAAGCCCAGAGGATGCCCTTCCAACCGCTTGCCATCCAGGGTGATGTGCCCAGAGAAGATGGCGTCAGAATGTGGCGTTCGCGAAAACCCGATCCAACCCTTGTCGCTGAGCGTGGCGCGAAATGTCGAGGAGTATGACAGATCCCAGGAAAGGCTATGGCCATCGGCAATGATGGCCCCGCGACAAAAATTCTCACCGATTGCGTTTTCGCCGATGCGGAAGTGAAACGGCTGCTCGCCCTTGGCACTAAGCTGGAGGTCTTGTACAGGAAATGAGGAAATCACTGTGGTGGGCGGACCGGCAACTGGAAACCAACTCGCCCAGACTTGCACTGGCATCACTGCCGGATCGCTGGTGCCGCTACGTCCAGGGTTCATCAACAGGTAACGAAACCACCACGCGCAGCTATGGTCGGCAAGCCCAAGGCGCACGAACCAGACCTCGTAACGCCGGCGGGTGGACAAGGTCGAGAATGCTTCGTTCAGTGTCTTCACAATGTCGCGATGCCGCGTTCACGAGAGAAGTCTAATCTGCCGCCATCGCGAACGGCACCGCCTCCTTCCCTGGCGGCGGCTGAGAAGTCAGTTGGGTCCCATTTACGGGAGCTGGAGGAGCAACTTTCGCAGCGGGGGTAGTCACCTTCTCCGAAGACCGAAGTCTTGGCCTGATTTTCTTTCTCTGAACGGGCCCAATTTCTGAGGTTTTCAGCAGGTCGGCCAGACTAAGCTTCAGCAAAGTTTCCAGGCGATGCAGGCCGGGCGCCGCATGGACATCACCGCTGAAGCCGAAATAGGTCACTCCGCAATAACTAAGAACGGCGCAATTGAGTGCCATCTCACCACCAACTGGCACGTAAGGGTACCAGCGAAGCATTTTCTTGCCGCAGAGGAAGAGTGGCGTATCGGGGCCGCGGAGGTTGGTGCAAACCAGGTTAAAGGGCGTGACCGGAAGCAGACTAGCCACGGGTCCCACGAGCGCCTGTAGGGGAGCAGGCACCGCCCCCAGAAAACCACCCGCAAGGCTAACCCACTCGGCGACGCGCACGCGTTTCAGGAAATCCATGCGCTCGTGCACTGCCTTCAGCAGCTTTCGCGGGCTTCGGATACCCAGTGGTACCGTCACGGGAAGCAATGAAATGCGATTGCCGAGTTCGCTGGTGTCGTTAGCGCCTCTCACATTGATCGGCACCATCATGCGCAAAGAGCGACCCTTGATTTTGTCGCCATGTAGTTCAGCATAGCGGCCCAAGGTAGAGGTAATGAGCGTAAGCACGACGTCGTTGTGGGTACCGCCGCAACTCCGGCGTATGCTTTTGATCGCGGAGGTTGGAATCTGAACCCAAACGAACTTCTGCGGGCCCTGGTAAGTCATGTTGAAAAACAGCCGCTCGGTGGGAGCGGTGAGTTCAGGCAGGAATCGGGCAAATTCCTGAGAGGGCCATTGGCCTCCGACAAAATTTTCGGTGATATTGACCAAGTCCGACTGGGCTAATAGTACGCGATCGAGCAAGTCGGAGTAGCTGCTGATCCAACCTTCCAGCAAGAGGGACAGCGAATCGCGCTCTTTGCGGGGCCGGTGCGGTCTTCTCGCGGAGACGGGCTGCACTGGGGCCGGAGTGGCGTCCAGCAAGACGTTCATTAAACCGAGGCCGGCGATACCGTCGGCAAGGCAGTGATGTGCGCGGATAATCATAGCCGTATGGCCGCGATGCAAGCCGTGCACGAGCGTGATGTCCCACAGCGGGTGCGCCCGATCCATAACGGTGCTTAAGACCCGGCCTGCCAGCCTTTTGAGTTCCGCCTCGGTGCCGCGTTTCAAATGCACTTCTTTGATGTGATTGCGAATGTCGAACTTGGGGTCGTCTTCCCAGGAGGGAAAGCCAATATTAAAAGGAGGCGCAACCGCGCGTTGGTAGTACCGCGGGAGACGCGGCAGTTTGGACTCAATGGTACGAATACATTCGTCCAGAGAAATGTCGCCCTCAAATACGGTGACAGAGGCGATGTTCAGAGGCATTCCAGCACGCTCAAGATAAAGGAAGAGCGCGTCGCCCCAGGAGAGGCGTTCACGCGTGTTGCCGTTGTTCATTACCGCCCTCCGCTTCGACTCTTGGCTGTGGGTCGTCGAGATAAGAAAATTTTGAGGAAAGCTTCAGTGACTTGAGCACTTTGTAGATGCCGGGCTTCAGACCAGCCAGGACCAACTTCGGCGATTCCGCATCGGGTGCGGCAGCCAGCTTCTGCAAAGCGAGAAGTGCGTTGGCATCGAGCCGTTGCACGCAGGAAAAGTCCAAGATTATGTCGCCGGAAGTGTTAGTGCGCTCTTGCTCGATAGCGCGGAGCCCTTCAGCGACATTTTGTTCGCAAATGTTGATGGTGATCCCCATAGCGAATGCCTCCGTCATGCCGATTGAGCCAGGTGGGCGCTGTCAACGTTTGCCCCGCCGCGACCGTAGTACGCAGCCCAGAACAACTCGGAAAGCTCGGCGACCAGCGGCATGCGAGGGTTGGATAGCCAAGACGGATCATCAAATGCGGCCTGACTTAACTCCGGCACGGCCTTCTCGAACTCTGTCTTGCTTACGCCCAAAGCCGCGATCGAGCGCGGCATGTCCAGCCGATCGAGCAGTTGTTCAATTGCTGCAATGAGGTTGCGGACCTTTTCGTCGATCGTCGTGCCCGCGAGACCAAGCAAGTCTGCAACCATCGCATATTTCCTATGAGCAACGTATCCCGACTGGTTGGGCGAAGGCATAAATTTTGCGGGCACGGATGCGTTGTAGAGAATAACGTGCGGCAGCATCAGAGCATTGGCTCGCCCATGTGGCACTCCGAAACGCGCTCCGAAGGCGTGAGCGAGAGCGTGGTTTACGCCCACGGAAGCGTTCGCAAAAGCAATCGCCGCTATACACGCGGCGTTGTGCATCATGGTGCGCGCTTCCTCATCGTGCGGATGCTCATAGGCAATCGGCAGGTACTTAAAGGCCAGTCGAATGGCTTGCATGGCATTGGAGTCGGTGTAGGGCGATGCGTAGCTGGAAACACCGGCTTCCAAGGCATGGGTAAGACAGTCCACTCCGGTATCCGCTGTAAGGCCTTTCGGCATGGACATGACGAATTGCGGATCGACGATGGCCACGTCGGGAGCCAGAGAATAATCGGCGAGCGTGATCTTGCGGCCACGTTCTTTGTTAAACATCACCGCGAAGGGTGTGATCTCGCTGCCAGTTCCGCTGGTTGTAGGGATAGCAACCAACCGGGCACGATTCATTCGCTCGGCTGGATACTGCACCACGCGCTTGCGCAAATCGAGAAAGGGAGCGGACAGTTGTTCAAAATCGGCGTCCGGCGATTCGTACTTCAGCCTCATGAGCTTCGCGGCATCGATGATGGACCCGCCACCGAGCGCCACAATTTGATCGGCCTTGTAAAAGCTGAGCGCCTCCGCCCCTTGCTTTACAACATTCAGTTCGGGTTCTGCGTCGGGAATCACTGAAACGTGCGCGTGTGTACCGGGAGGCAGGTACCGCGTCACGAGCTCGACGTGGCCGATCTGCTCCAGCACTGGATTGGTGACAATAACGGTGGAATGGGACTGGAACTGGTGCAGGTTTTCGATAGCTTTCATGTTGAAGTAGATCTGATTGGGAACGCGGAACCACATATGCGGGGGCATCCTTCGGGCCAGACGTTTTATGTTGAGATAGTGGTAGACATTGACGTTATCTGTGGTACTGTTGCCGCCGCCAGTGCCGCAACCGAATGAGAGAGTCGGCACCAGGTCGTTGTAGACGCCACCCAGCGCGCCGATCGCTCCCGGCGAATTTACGATGATGCGGCCGGCGTTCATCAGCTCACCAAACTTGCGGATGACCTCATCATCACGCGAGAAAATCACCGCCGTATGTCCGAGACCGCCAGCGTGGTTTACATCAATGCAGACTCTTAACGCCTCTCCGGTCGATTTGGCCCGATAGACGGAGAGCACCGGGCACAACTTTTCTACCGAAAGCGGATGCTCGCGCCCGACCCCGTGAATGGGAGCAATCAGCAGCTTGGTCTTCGCCCCAACCGGGATGCCAACGATTCGAGCGATGTCGGCAGCCTTCTGACCGACGGCGATCGGTTGCATAAAGCCGGTCTTGGGATCGATCATCGTGCGCGCCAACAGCTGTGTTTCCTGCTCGCTGCAGATGTGCGCGCCCAGATCGGCGAACTTTTGCAGCACCGCATCGTAAATCTGGTCATCGATCACGAGCGTCTGTTCGGACGCGCAAATTGTGCCGTTGTCGAAGGTCTTGGAAGTAAGGATGTCTACGATGGCAAGGTTGAGGTCAGCAGTTTTCTCCAAATACACGGGAGTATTTCCTGGACCTACACCGAGTGCGGGCTTGCCAGAGCTGTAGGCTGCGCGAACGGCGCTGGGGCCGCCAGTGGCGTCGATCAATGCGACGTTCTTATGCTTCATCAGGTAGGCGTTGTCTTCGAGAGAATGTGATTCCAGGCAAAGGAAGACGCCTTCCGGAGCGCCATGCTTGACTGCGGCTTCATACATAATGCGCACGGCCTCGCCGCAGCAATGAGCGGCCCTCGGGTGCGGACTGAAGATCACAGCATTGCGCGTCTTAATTGCCATGATGCACTTGAACAGGACGGTCGAGGTTGGGTTCGTGATGGGAATCAGAGAGAAGATCACGCCCACAGGTTCGGCTAATTCCAGCAACCCCCGTTCCGGAAATTCGCGAATCACACCCACCGTGCGCTTGTCTTTGACGTAGTCGTAAACAAACTCGGTGGCCACCATGTTCTTGATGTACTTGTCTTCCATAACGCCGAGCCGAGTCTCCTCGATCGCAAGACGAGCCAGATGCTGAGCCTGCTCCTGACCTGCAAGGACCATCAGCTTGACGATCGCGTCCACTTCTTGCTGAGAAAACTGTGTGAACACGGCCGCAGCCAGGGTTGAGCGCCGAACGAGGTCATCGAGATAAGAAATTCGTTGCTCGGTGAGAGGAGCAAGTTTCTCCGGTTTGGCAATGAGCATTCCTTCGGAGGTATGAGGGAAAGAGTGGCTGGACTTCTCGATGTGCGACCTGGTTGCAGCTTGTGAAACAGAGCTCATGTTCCCTCCATCCATTCGAGGGCGACTGGTCGGTAAATACAAAGAGCGCGGTCTCTAGTCGAACGGAGTTTAGGCGGACTTCGATACAGATTGCCGTGACGTATGTCCGTCAGGCGAGTGATGTGTAAGGTCTCGGGCGGCCGGTGACAAGACGCTTTACGCAAGTGCACATGCGGTGAAATGAGACGCGGTGAAATGAGACGCAGCTTAGCGAGAATCAAAGCGCCAACAAACGCCATCACACCTGAGGTGGGTGTCTTATCCTAATGTGATGTGACGCGCCTCACAGACCGTTTGATGATGGGACCGCAGAATGTGTGCGAATGACATTCGCCGGATGGATGTTCACTCGGCTCTCAGGTTTGCTGCGGCTCCATGACCACTGGCTCGAAGGTTCGTGATGAGCACCTCGAAACAATTCAACGTTTGCTGGAGGTAGCTCCCGGATATCAGTGCGCGGAGTTTTCATAAAGTTCTTACGTTATCGGTCAGGCGATCAGATAACCACACAGCAGTTCTTCTGAGCGGTAGCCCATCGGCGGATCGCAAAATACCAAGGACCAGTTTTTTCGGCAGCCCCGCTCCTTGTGAGTGGGATGCGCGCTCCGTTCATGCGGAGCCGAGATTGATCTACCCCTGCAGGAATTGGGCGTAGGGGAACGGCGGCAGTAATGGGCTTATATTCTCCGGCAGAAGCGAGCTATTGGGGGATTCCCGGCTGGGCGCTGTTTCTTTTCTTACACACGCTAGGGATTCTCTGCTTCGCGTTCATCATAGCCAGGCGCCTGCAGCCGATGATTCGAGCCGAGCGAGATGATCGTTTCGATCGCCCGCTCATCCGATTGGGCCGGGTGCTGCAGTATTGGCTGGGACAATGGAAGCATCCCCGTTACCCCACTGCCGGAATCCTGCACATCCTTATATTTGCCGGATTCATTTTGCTGGCAAGCCGGGCATTTTCAGTGCTCATGCTGGGCGTGGGAATCAACGTCAATCTTGTTCCGGCCCGCTTGGCTCCTGTGTACGAAATCGTCAGGGACTATGCGACCACCATCGTGTTCTTCTGCATGGTAGTTGCGGCAGTTCGGCGACTCGTGTTCACACCCAGGCGCTATGCGGTGCCCGCGAAATTTGGGAACTCGCATACAGCCGATGCCATCTTTCTATTGGCGCTAATTGCGACGTTGATGCTGGCCGACAGCCTCTTCGAAGGTTCGCAGGCGGCGGCGCTATCCAAACAAGCACAGCATGCCCCGTTCCTGGCAGCGCTTTCATTGCCCTGGATGTTCAAGGGAGCTTTCCTTTCGCTGTCATCGGCTACGCTGCAGACTGTTTATCTCGGAGCTTATTTCCTGCACGAAGCAACGTTCTTCTTCCTCCTGTGCTACAGGCCGTTTGGAATCCAGTTCCACGTCGAGACTTCCCTGTTCAGCATTTATTTCTCGAAGCTGGATCGCGAGATTCTAAAGCCGGTGCGCTGGGGTATTTCGGAAGAACGACTGGATGCAGCGCCTTCGGTAGGCGTGAAGAGGTTTGAGGATTTCACCTGGAAGCACATACTTGATTTCTATTCTTGCGCAGACTGTGGACGATGCTCGGACCAGTGCCCGTCAAATGCAGCGGGCCGAGCGCTCTCTCCCAGATTTTTCACGATCAAAGCGCGTGACTACGCGTTCCAGCATTATCCAATTCTGAAGTCTGCACACAATGGCCAGGCACTGGTCGGAAACGTTTATACGGAAGGTGAAGTGTGGTCGTGCACGACCTGCGGCGCTTGCGAAGAGGAATGTCCTCTGCTCATCGAGTACATCGACAAGATTGTGGACCTGCGGCGAGGACTGATTGAAGACGGCAGAGTTCCACAGTCACTGCAGAAGCCGTTGAAGGCGCTGGAAAGCCGCGGGAATCCGTACGGCAAGCTGGAGAAGAAAAGAGCGGACTGGGCCAAGACGGAGGAATTCCGGCGAAGGTGCAAGGTGAACATAATCGACGGCAAAGCCGTCAACTCACTCTACTTCGTCGACAGCATTACTTCGTACGACGACCGCATCCAGGCGATCGGGCAAGCGACGGCAAGGATTCTCGACCGGCTCGGGGAAAATTTCGGCATTCTCGGACCGGCCGAAAAGGACAGCGGCCATGAAGTGCGGCGATTTGGGGAAGAAGCGCTCTTCATGGCCTTGCGGGAAGAAAACACTGAGGCCATCCAGGCGTCCGGAGTCCAAAAGATTGTCACCGCTGACCCTCACGCATACAACGCCCTAAAGCATGACTACAAGGAGATTCCGCCAGTCGAGCATATCAGCCAGGTGCTGGCCCGGCATGTAAAGAAGGGGAAGGTCAAGTTCAGCGCTGTAGACCAGGCGGACGTCTACACGTACCACGATCCCTGCTACTTAGGCAGGCACAACCATATTTACGACGAGCCGCGCGCCGTGCTTGACGCCATTCCAGGGTTGAAGAGGATCGAGATGAAGCGCTCGCGCGATCGTTCATTCTGCTGCGGTGGCGGCGGTCTCATGCTTTTTTACGAGGCCAAAGAAGAACAGCGGATGGGGGTCAAGCGCGTTCGGATGGCGGCGGAAGCTGGCGCGAACGTAATCGTCACCGCGTGTCCGTTCTGCATGGTGAATATCGAGGATGCAATCAAGGTTTCTGGACTGGAAGGAAAAATGAGAGCCATTGACCTGGCGGAGATAGCTGATCGGCAGATGGTTCGGGATAGCTGAAAGAGGGAGATTCGAAAATGGACATCCTGGTTTGTGTCAAGCGAGTGCCGGACACCACAGAGAACGAACTCCAGCTCAATGCCGCGGGAACTGATATTGAACGGGAGGATCTCGTCTATTCCGTGAATGAACCCGATAACTATGCGGTGGAAGAAGCGCTGCAGATCACCAGCAGAATAGGCGGCATTGTCACCGTGGTCACCGTCGGCGGCGAAGATGACGAAGAAGTGTTGCGGCGCGAGATGGCCATGGGCGCGAAGCATGGCGTGCTGCTTTCGGATGAGGCCTTTGCCGGGAGTGACGGCCGGGGAGTCGCGGAGGTTCTTGCAGCATACGTGCACAAGGGCCATTACGACCTGATTCTCACCGGCGTACAGGCGGACGATGGCGCTGCCCAGGTAGGTGGAATGCTGGCGTCGATATTGGATTATCCGTATGCCTCGCTGGTGAATTCGATTGAAGTGCTAAATGGAAAGCTGAAGATCAGCCGTGAGATTGAAGGCGGCAACAAAGAGATCAGCGAGGTCGACCTTCCCTGCGTGCTTTCCATCCAGACAGGGATTAACGAACCACGCTATGTGGGTATGCGAGGCATCCGGCAAATTGCGTCTATTCCCATTCCGACATTTGCGGCTGCGGACTTAAGCATCGATCCGGCGAAGGTGGGCATGACAGCCGCAAGGGTGCGAAGAACAGATTACTTCCTGCCACCGGGGGGCAAAGGTGCCGAAATCCTGCAGGGGAAAAAGGAAGACATCATCAACAAAGTCATCGAACTGGTGGCCGCCAGGGGAGGAATGAACTGATGCCACAAATTTTCACGTACATCCCACACATGACTGGCGTAGCAGAAGATACCGCCCTCGAGTTGGCCGCAGCAGCCCATAAGCTGGACCCCAGCGCGTCCCCGATTGCCATCGTAAGTGGCTGGGGTCCGGCTTTGGATGCGGCTTCCAATGGTCTTCGCTCGGTTTTTGCCGAGATATGGAAGATCTCACTGGAGTCTCTTGCTTACCCTAACGCCGAGCTGGTTCGACAGGCGCTGGTGGGGATTGTGCCGCGTGGCAGCATCGTGCTGCTTGTCCACGATCATTTTGGGGTTGATCTCGGGCCGGGCTTGTCCGTCAAGCTCGATGCACCATTTGTTTCCGATGTGATCGGCATCGAGGGCCTGCAAGGATCCATACTCAAGCTGGTGCGGCAGGAATTTGGCGGACAGTTCTGCACCCATGTAGATTGCGACATTTCAGCAGGTGCCGTGATCACGGTTCGCCCCAGCGCTTTTCAAACTCTAGCGAAAAGGGCACAAGTGGGAGTGGTTGTCGACAAGGCTTCTCAAGTCGGTGAGCTAACCGCGCGGCGGCGATATCTGGAGACAATTCCTGCGGAGACGGGTGATGTGGACATCACCAGGCACACGATACTGGTCTCAATAGGACGCGGTATTCAGGGACAGGAAAATCTGGCAATCGCGCAGGAACTGGCCGATGTACTTGGCGGGGCGGTGTCGTGCTCCCGGCCAGTAGCCGATGCAAAGTGGCTGCCCAAGTCGCGGCAGGTGGGAACGTCCGGCAAAACCGTCAAGCCGAGAATTTATCTGGCATGCGGCATCAGTGGCGCGTTTCAGCACTTGGCTGGACTCAAAGGAAATCCGTTCATCATCGCAATCAATAAGAACCCTAGCGCGCCTATCTTCCAGGCCGCCAATGTCGGTGTAGTAGCGGACCTGCTTGAGTTCTTGCCCGAGCTCACCAGCAGGATTCGCGAACTGCGCGGCAAACGTAGTGCTGCAGCCTCGTAACAGGAGAGTCAATCATGATTGCCAACAAGACTCTAAAGCTCAGTTTGAAGTCGCTGAGGGACTTCGCCAAGAGGCAGCTGCCGGACGAGAAGCTGCTGGAGCTGGACGCCGCCGATGAGTGTCCAGTCGAGATCGTGCGCTTCATGTGCAATCCGGATCAGCTGGCCATTCAGTTGTTGTTTATTCCGGAAGAATACGGGGGCATGGGCGGAGGCGCCTTCGACGTCTACTGCATTTGCGAAGAAATGGCGCGAATCGATCTCGGGATAGCCACGTCGGTACTGGCAACCTTTCTGGGCAGCGATCCCATTACGGTGGGCGCAACGCCGGAACAGAAGAAGGTCTGGCTTAGCCGTATCGCTGACGAAGGGCTGCTGTTTGCCTATGGCGCAACCGAGCCCGAGGCGGGCAGCGATTTGCCTGCACTGCGCACGACCGCAGAGCGCGTGATGGAAGGTGATCGCGTTGCCGGGTACAAGATCAACGGTAACAAACAGTGGATCAGCAACGGCGGCGTGGCAGATGCCTATAGCGTTCTGGCCAATGCTCCGGGAGGGCCGAGCTGGTTCATCGTGGAGAAAGGCACCAAGGGCTTCTCGCACGATGAGCCGGAAGACAAGCACGGCATTCGCCTGAGCAATACAGCGGCACTCGCTTTCAACGACGTTTATGTTGACGCGGATCGCCTCATTGGCGGAGTAGAAGGGCAAGGATTGCTCCAGGCGCAGGCGGTGTTCGGCTATACGCGGCTGATGGTCGCAGCGTTCGGGCTGGGCGCAGGTTGGGCCGCGCTCGACCGCGCAATTCCCTATTCGGTTAATCGTGTCCAGGCCGGAGCGCCTCTATCAGAAAAGCAAGGC
Source organism: Terriglobales bacterium (assembly GCA_035691825.1). Classification (GTDB taxonomy): domain Bacteria; phylum Acidobacteriota; class Terriglobia; order Terriglobales; family Acidobacteriaceae; genus Gp1-AA122. Next base: position 35,436 of record DASSIO010000058.1, read on the forward strand.
TACACCCACAAGCTGATCGTGCCTCACGTAGTGAGATTAGAAGCTAGCCGCGCGTTTATTGAGGAAACCGCGGAACGCATCGACAGAGGTGAAGGCAGTCTCAACACGGAAGGTGCTATTGCGAAGTACATGGCCTCGGAAGCTGGGAATCAGGCGGCGGAAGCCAGCATCCAGGCGCTAGGGGGATACGGTTACACCCGCGATTACATGGTCGAGAAGATCAGCCGCGACGCGCGCATCACGACGATCTACGAAGGTACCTCCGAGATCATGGAGATGACGATCGCCCGGGAACGCTGGCAATCACACCTGAAGACCCGTGGCCAGCATTATCACGAGGAAGCACGCAAATGCGAAAACCTGCACGGCACTCATCCCGAGGTAGGCGCTGATATCGCGGCACTCGGCCTGCACGGGTTGGCGGAAGTAATGGAGAAAGCGCGTATTGCCCGCCTGACCAGGTATCAGCATGTCCTGTTTCGACTAGGCGAGTTGATTGCGTACGCCGAGTGTGCCGCGACCCTGAGCCGACGTGCGGCGCTGATTTCTGAGGACAAACTAAACGAAAAAGCCAACCGGCGTTTCGATGCATCCGCAGCCGCAACTATCAGCCGGGTATTCGCGCGTGAGGCTGCCCTCAAAGTAAGCGAAGAAGGTTTACGCCTGATCGCCGGTTCCGGCGGCATCGGCGACGCCGACTTACCCGCGTTCGAAACCAGCTTGGGCTTATCTGAGGTGCATAGTGCGCAGATGGGCCTGATTGCCGACATGGACTACATAGCAGATGTGCTCTACGGCCGCGTGGCGAAAAGTGCCACCAGAGCCGCGTAACAAAAACCTCGACATCCACACAGGCCAGGTGCCTGTCCCAGCGCAAGAGGAGTGGCCATATGGAAGACACTGGGTATCGCGCAATCGCAGTTGTGGGCTTGGGCGCAGTATTGCCCGATGCCCCGAACGTGCCGGCATTCTGGGACAACGTAAAGAGCGGGCGCTACAGCATCACGGACGTGACAAGGGATCGCTGGGACCCGGCGCTGTATTTCGATTCAAATCCCGCGGCCCCCGACAAGAGCTATTCCAAAATCGGCGGCTGGGTTCGTGACTATGCGTGGGATCCGATGAAATGGCACCTGGCACTGCCACCACGGGTAGTGGACGCGATGGACGTAGCTCAGAAGTGGGCGATCGCCTGCACCCGACAAGCGCTCGAGGACTACGGCTATCCCAACCGACCGCTGGATGCAAACCGCACAGCAGTGATTCTCGGCAACGCCATGGCTGGCGAGAAACACTACTTGACGTCCTTACGGGTGTACTTTCCGGAATATGCGCGCGAGTTGCAGGAAAGCGCCAGCTTTGCGGCCTTGCCGGAAAAAGTGCGGCGCGACATCACGCGCGAGATGCACGACCGCATGGCGGAGCATCTACCGCCTATCACGGAAGACAGCATGCCCGGCGAGTTAGCCAACTGCATTGCTGGACGCATCGCCAATATTTACAACTTCCACGGACCGAACTATGTGGTTGACGCGGCGTGTGCGTCGGCGATGGCGGCGATCAGTTCCGCGGTCGAAGGCCTCATTGAGCATGACTTCGATGCGGTCGTGACCGGGGGAATCGACCGCAATATGGGGGCGTCCACGTACGTGAAGTTTTGCAAGATTGGGGCACTCTCGGCCACGGGCACTCGTCCCTATGCCGAAGGAGCGGACGGTTTCGTGATGGGTGAAGGCGCCGCAATTTTCGTGCTAAAGCGATTGGCAGATGCGGAACAGAATGGCGACAAGATCTACGCTGTGCTGCGCGGCCTGGGAGGATCGAGCGATGGAAAAGGTAAGGGCATCACAGCGCCGAACCCTGTCGGGCAGAAACTGGCAGTCGAGCGCGCGTGGCAGAACGCCGGAGTGTCACCGGGCACCGCAACTCTAATCGAGGGACATGGGACGTCCACGCGGGTCGGCGATGTAGTGGAAGTACAGAGCATGGCAGAGGTGCTAAACCAATTCCATCTCCCGCCGCGATCGGTAGCGCTGGGTTCGGTGAAATCAAATATCGGGCATCTCAAAGGAGCGGCCGGCGCTGCCGGATTCCTGAAAACTACACTGGCGCTGCATGAGAAGGTGCTGCCGCCCAGTGTCCACTGCGAACATCCCAATCCTGACATCGATTTTGCACATACACCACTTTACGTAAACACCGAGCTCAAGCCTTGGGCAATTCCTAATGGCGAACCTCGGCGCGCAGGTCTGAGTGCGTTCGGCTTCGGAGGCACAAATTTTCATGCGGTACTGGAGGAATACATTCCGCACAGACTGACAGGAAATGGAAAGCGCTCAGTGGCGGTGGGGGAGATTCCAAGACCGGTTAATGACGACAACCTCATTGCGAAAGTGACGTCAGATGCACCGTCGGCTGGACTTGCCCATAAGGCGCCGTTGCGAGGTGCACTGGTGATTGGAGCTGCATCTCAGGCAGCGCTGGTCGAGCGCCTGCGCTGTATTAATAAGGATGCGCAAGCAGGCCGAGTGCCGCAGCGATCTGCACCAGCTGAATCCGACCTGCGCGCAGCCGAACGCATTGCTATCGATTACGGCGACGCTGCCGAACTGGCAAGCAAGTCATCGGCAGCTCTCAAAGCATTCGCAGTCAACCAGGCGCCGATGTGGAAGGCTTTCCGGGCACAAGGGATTTACCGAGGGCACGGACCGACGCCAAAGGTTGCGTTCCTCTATACGGGACAAGGCTCCCAATACGTAAACATGCTGAAGCCCCTTCGCGAGTTGGAGCCCATTGTGGCTGACACGTTCGCCGAGGCTGATCGCGTGATGACCCCGCTGCTCGGCAAACCGCTTTCGTATTTCATTTTCGTGGATGGAAGTAATGGGAGAGCGATTGAGAAGGCGGAGGATGACCTCCGTCAGACCGCAATCACGCAGCCTGCAGTTCTGGCCACTGACTTGGCGTTGACCAGGCTCTTGGCGGCTTATGGGGTTCAACCTGACTTCACGATGGGGCACAGCCTCGGTGAGTACGGCGCCTTAGTCGCGGCGGGGGCTCTTCCCTTCTCTGATGCTTTGGAGGCAGTGAGCGCGCGAGGAAGAGAGATGACGCGTGTCTCGATGAAAGACAACGGACGGATGGCGGCGGTCTTTGGTCCGCTCGAGGAGATTGAGCGGTTGCTCAAGACCGTGCAAGGTTATGTAGTCATCGCGAATCTCAACAGCGAACACCAGGCGGTGATCGGTGGCGCCAGTGACGCGGTCGAACGGGCGATTGGAGTTTTCCAAAAGGCTGGCTACGAGGTCACACCACTGCCCGTCAGCCACGCTTTCCATACCTCGATCGTGGCGCCCGCCAGTGAGCCCCTCCGAGAGATGTTGAAGCGGCTGCACCTGGAATCGCCACGCGTGCCGATCGTTGCCAATGTGAACGGCGAGTTTTATCCAACAGGCCCGAACGCGGTCGCGCAGATGCTCGACATACTCGCGCAACAGGTCGCCGCCCCGGTGCAGTTCGTCAAAGGTCTGACGACGCTGTATCAGGCGGGCGCGCGCGTGTTTGTTGAGGTCGGTCCCAAGAAGGCTCTGCAGGGATTCGCTGAGGATGTGCTGGGAGCGCGTGATGACGTGATTTCGCTGTTCACGAACCACCCAAAACTTGGCGACGTGATCTCGTTTAACCAGGCTCTGTGCGGATTGTATGCGACAGGACTCGGACGCGGTACTACTGAAATGCAGGCCGGAATGCCCGAAGGAGTTGTCTCCGGTTCCGCACAGGAGACGGTGAAAATGCCGATTGATCAAGAAACGGTTGAAGAAAGTACGCCAGCTCCGGCGCGAACACTTACAGCAGAAAGTTATACGACTCTTGGTCGTATGTTCGCCGATACCCTGGAGCGAGCCTGGAAAGTATACCAACCCAGAAATGGAGGTCCTGATGATGAGCCGGTGGTGATCACAGGCGCCGCACTGGGATTGCCGGGAACCGAGCATGTTTTCGATGACAGCAACATTGCCCGTATTCTCCGCGGTGATCAATTCATTGATTCCATTCCGACGCGCTTCCGCCGCGCCATGGTGGACAAGCACATCACGCGCCTGGTGAAGAGTGACAACGGCGGCCCGACGTTCGAAAGTATTAACAGTGTTGCGGATGTC
>DASSIO010000059.1:0-15589 GCA_035691825.1 Terriglobales bacterium
CAAATTCTCTGGCAGAGGCCTAAGCCGGCGCGCAGTGTGGTCACAGAAAATAACTAATCATCTCAGACCGAGGCAACCCCTTCTAAGTTCGCCAGATCTGTCCAACCAACGGCCCGCTCTGCCACAAAAACAGGGCGGGCCGTCCTCTTGATGTGTTGTCGCGAGGTCTCAGGTGAACTGCACTTCAATAAACTTGCGGCGACCTCGGGCAGCCTTTTTGCTTTTGCTGATCTGCGGATTGCGTTTGAGCTTTGCACCCATCTTGGTCGAAGCGCAGGATACAGAGGCTAGCAAAAAGCCGACTCCTTCCTCACCGTCGAGCGGAGAACCGCCCGCGGGCTTAGATTCCCCTGGTCAACACGATGAAGCTCAGCCGAGCACGGCGCATCGCGAACCGGGGGCTCTAGTTGTTGCGCCTCTGCCAATCTCTAGCCCAGCTTTGGGCGCGGGAATAGTGCCGGTGCTTGCCTACATTTTTCCAATTAGCACAGCCGACAAAATCTCGCCGCCTTCTATAGTTGGAGCTGCTGGTCTTGTGACGGATAACGGTACGCGCGCCCTTGCTCTTGGTGGTGAACTCTACTTTAAGCGGAATACCTATCGAACTACGGCTATCTACGCTCGGGGAAATCTGAATTACAATTTGTACGGACTCGGCTCGGGCGATGCCCAGCCAAAGCTACCTCTCCAACAAACCGGGCAAGTGCTGCTTGGAGAATTTCTGTTTCGTACCTCCCAGAACTTCTTCCTTGGGCCGAGATTTTTTTGGGGAAGCTCACTCATCACACTTAGATCCAACGATGTGGGCACAATCCAGTTGCCGCCGGATCTCGGCCTGCACACGGCTCTAACCGCCCTAGGGTTCAGATTGAACCGCGATACACGTGCCAACCGCTTTTATCCGACGACAGGAACATCTTTGGATTTCACTGCGGACTTTTTTGCACAAAGCTTAGGAAGCAAATACTCCTTCCAGAGTTACAAATTGACATTCAACAAGTACTGGAGCTTGACGCCTAACCAGGTGCTCGCGTCAGGTTCGTTCGCTTGCTTTACCGGTGGCGAGCCTCCCTTCTACGGAAACTGCATTTATGGCACAGATAGTCAACTACGTGGATACACAGCCGGTCGCTATCTCGATCGTTATATGTTTGGCACCCAGTTGGAATATCGACTGTCCTTGCCCAAGAGACTCGGCCTCGTGGGGTTCGGCGGCTTGGGAGAAGTAATTCCTGGAGGTAATCAGCAGTTTCGGGTGAAGAAATTCCTGCCGAGCGGCGGCGGCGGCGTTCGATTCGCACTAAGCAAGAAATATCATGTAAATCTGCGAGTTGACTTTGCCCAAGGCAAGGACAGTCACACCTGGAGTGTCGGTGTGGGCGAAGCTTTCTAGGCTCTTACAACCATTTCTCGTCAGCTCCTTGCCTGTCAATTTTGACAGGTGCAAAATTGTGTGGGTACAGACTATAAGCTACGCAATTAAACACCAATCACTAACAACGAGGAGACATGATGCCGTCGCGCCACTATGGACCCAGCTACTCGGGTTTTGATAGCTGGATCGCGATAGGCTTGTCCGCAATTCTGCTCTTGTCTGTGCTCGCAACAGTGACCTGGGCACAGGAGCACGACATGAGCAAAATGCCTGCAATGCACATGAACACGTCGGCTTCTTCCGCAGATCCTGCTCAAGAGGCTAAGCGTCTTGCCGACAAAAAAGAAAGCGAGTTCAATCATCACGTCGCGGGCATATTTGTAATCGTCGCTGGGATTTTTATTCTTTCAGAGAGTTACCTCGCAAAACGATGGCCCCTGGCGCACTACGTCTGGCCCCTGTGTTTCCTCGCCGTTGGCCTTTTCCTTCTGGTGTTTAGCGACACAGAGATCTGGCCGTTCGGGCCCCAGAGCCTGTGGTATGCCGTGACGCACAACCGCGAGGATCTCCAGCACAAAGTCTTCTCTATTATTATGCTGGCCATAGGATTCGTTGAGCTTCAAAGAGCGCGGGGTCGATTGCAAGCGCGCTGGGCAACCTGGTTTTTCCCGGCGGTGGGAGGAGCAGGTGCGATCCTGTTGCTCTTTCACGTTCATGGCGGTGACATGCAGGCCCCCCATGCGATGGAAACGATGGATCACATTCAGAAACAGCATCGGTGGTTCGCCGCCACTGGCTTCGGAGTCGCCCTAACGAATGGACTAGCCGGCACGCCGCAGAAGTGGCAACAGCTCTTCAAGAAGGCTTGGCCTCTATTGCTGATATTGCTTGGCTTCCTCTTAACTCAGTACACAGAATAGCCCCCAAGTTTGCGTCTGCCCTTCGTAGCCAGAAATGCGACTGGCAACAAGTTCTGTGTTTCCACGTCGAAACTTTTCCGATCAAACTACGACACGGGAGATGCGAAGCGGAATGGCCCGGAACGGCGTGCCGCATCAGATTTCCTCAAGAGCTAACCCTCCTGCATTGAAAGAGATTCGGACGAAGCGTCTAGCGGCGCTTGATATCGCTCTCTCGCACTGCTTGATGCCGCGCGGGCTTCTGCTATCTGCTACTTTTGACAGTTCCAGCATTGCGAGGCGATGACTACCATTCCCCCGCAGTGAGCGCTTCCGGTCCTACCTGCGCCCACCCAAGTAGTGCGCGATTTCAAGTGTTTCGGCCCTTTTGTGCGAAACAGTTTGGGCATGGCACTGCGGCTTTGCGGAGCGTGAGTCATGAACGGGAAGCAGTTACGATTCGCTCTGACCCTTTGGGCCGCCACAGACTTATTGGCGGGGTGCGAGACAAAACAGCAGGCAGCTTCAGTTCCTCCGTCCGTTGAGTTTATTCAAGTAACTCAAAGGGATGTGCCAGTAACCAAGGAGTGGGTCGCCACTTTGGATGGTTTTGTCAACGCTCAGATCCGAGCACAGGTAAAGGGTCTTCTAGTCAAGCAAAACTACACAAATGGCGCTTTCGTCCCAAAGGGCTCGGCCCTGTTCGAGATCGACCCGAGGCCATTCCAAGCTGAGCTTGACCAGGCGACCGCAAACTTGGAGCAGGCGAAAGCCAATCTTCAGCGGGCGCAAGCCCAGCTCGGCAAGACCGATATGGATGTTACCCGCTACACGCCTCTTGCTAAGGAAAGCGCCATTAGCCAACAGGAACTGGACGATGCAGTCCAGGCCAATCTTGCCTCCAAGGCTCAGGTGGAACAGGGTAAGGCGGCCATCGAGTCCGCCCGCGCCGCAGTGGATTCTGCGAAACTCAATCTCAGCTTCACCAGAATTACTTCCCCCATTGACGGTGTCGCTGCAATCGCTACTGCGCAGATCGGTGACTTTGTGAGCCCGCTCGGTGAGCCCCTGACGACAGTATCGACGATCAATCCGATCCTGGTGAATTTCACGGCAAGTGAACAGGAATATCTGAACGCAATGAAGCAAGCGGTCGCTTTGGGTTCGAACGAGAATGCAATACTCAATAAGCTGGAATGGCAATTGCGCCTCTCGGACGGCTCCGTCTATCCGCAGAAAGGGCGCTTTTACGCACTTGATCGCCAAGTGGACGTGAGAACTGGAGCAATTCTCGTCAAAGTGCAGTTCCCAAACCCCGGAAACGTGTTACGTCCCGGTGGGTTTGGCAACATCAGCACAGTGGTGAGAGTTCAGAAGAACGCCTTGCTCGTTCCTCAACGTGCGGTGAATGAATTGCAAGGCGGATATCTGGCCGCAGTAATCGGCGCGGATAACAAGGTGAGTATTCGCCCGATTAAGGTCGGGCCTAAGGTTGACACTATGTGGATTGTCGACGAAGGGCTAAAACCTGGCGACCGTGTCGTGGCCGAGGGAGTGCAAAAGGTGCGCGAGGGCATGGAAGTCCGCGCCACGCCCTTTCAGTCGAGCCCCTCCGCGATGGAAGTCCCAAACCCTACAGGCAGCAAACCCTGAAAGCGATATCGTGTACAAGTTCTTCATAAACCGCCCAATCGTCTCCATGGTGATTTCGATCGTCATGGTCATTGTTGGCATCGTCGCTATGGTAGGCCTGCCCACCGCACAATTTCCGAACATCACACCGCCTGAAGTCCAGGTTAAGACCACGTATGTCGGGGCCGACGCCTTGACGGTGGAACAATCTGTGGCCACGCCTATCGAGCAACAGATGAGCGGCGTGGACAACATGAACTACATGTATTCCAACAACGCCAATAATGGTCAGTTAACGCTCACTGTCAACTTCGATGTAAAAACAGACCCGAGTACTGATCAGATTCTTGCCCAAATGCGTCAGGGGCAGGCCGCGTCCCAGTTGCCATCCGAAGTGAACAGTTACGGCGTAACGGTTCAAAAATCTACCGCTGCCCCTCTCATGTTGTTTGACCTTTACTCCCCGAACGGGACCTATGATTCGGAATTCCTGGCGAATTATGCCTACATCAATTTAAATGACCAGCTGACTCGAGTTCCTGGAATTGCCAGCGTGTCAGTCTTCGGCGCTGGCCAATATGCCATGCGCTTTTGGGTCAAGCCTGATCAGCTTGCGAAACTTCAAATCACCGTCCCAGAAATCATCAACGCGATTCAGACACAGAACAATGTCAATCCGGCCGGACAAATCGGCAGCGAGCCCGTACCAGCAGGCCAGGAATACACATATACCGTTCGCTCCCAAGGTCGCCTTTCCACCGAAGAGGAGTTCGGTCAGATCGTAGTTCGTGCCAAGCCGGACGGTTCCATCGTCCGCCTGAAAGATGTAGCTCGCGTGCAATTAGGCGCCCAGGTCTACAACTTGCAGGGCCGGCTTGATGGCAAGCCTGCCGCGGTAGTGGCCATTTATCAGCTTCCAGGATCGAATGCCATCGCCGCAGCCACCGGCGCAAAAGCTCTAATGGCTGAGGCGAAGAAGAGGTTTCCGCCCGGGCTTGACTATGCTGTGGCGCTTGACACGACTCTGCCAGTGACCGAGGGCATTGTCGAGATTAAGCACACGTTTATTGAAGCCGTCATTCTCGTCATCCTAGTCGTCTTTATCTTTCTTCAGGGATGGCGCGCTACTTTGATTCCCTTGCTGGCTGTGCCGGTGTCACTGATAGGAACATTCGCCATTTTCCCCGTCTTAGGTTTTTCCATTAACACGTTGTCGCTATTTGGATTGGTGCTTGCGATCGGGCTGGTTGTGGACGATGCCATTGTTGTGGTGGAAGCGGTTGAGCACAACATTGAGCATGGACTTTCTCCCAAAGAGGCCGCCTTCAAGGCGATGGAAGAAGTCTCTGGCCCGGTAATTGGCATAGCGCTGATTCTCGCAGCCGTGTTCGTTCCCACGGCTTTCATTCCGGGCATAACCGGCCGCTTGTATCAGCAATTCGCCGTGACCATTGCAGTTTCCATGCTTCTTTCCGCATTCAATGCCCTGACTCTGAGCCCCGCACTTGCCGCACTCTTGCTTCGTCCAAAGAAACAGGCGCGTGGACCACTCGGGAAATTCTTTGCATGGTTCAACAAATGGTTTTCCAGACTCACCGATGGCTATGTCAGTTTGTGCAGCCTGCTGATCCGGAAATTGGTATTCACCGGACTCATCTTGATTGGGTTTACTGTCTTAGCCGGACTGATCGCAACACGGCTGCCCAGCAGCTTCCTTCCCGATGAGGACCAGGGGTACGTTTTCGTGGCCCTGCAATTGCCCGATGCCTCATCACTGCAACGCACCAGCTTCACGGCCAGAACTGTGGAAGACATTCTGAAGAAAACAGCCGGCGTCGACCATGTAACCAGCGTTGTGGGTTACAACATGGTGAGCGGTGTTCAGAACACCTTCAGCTCCTTCTTTTGGGTCACGCTCAAGGCGTGGGGTGAACGCAAAGCGCCGGAGGAAACTTACGACGCGATTAGAGCTCACATTAATAACGAACTGCGCCAGCTTCCTGCAGGAGTGTCGATTGCCTTCTCACCTCCGGCAATTCCCGGTGTAGGAACTTCTGGCGGCGTCACCTTCATCTTGGAGGATCGCGGCGGTCACGATGTCCAGTTTTTGGCTGACAATTCGAACGCGTTTATGCAGGCAGCACGCAAACGCCCTGAACTGGCATCCGTCTTTTCGACCATGCTGGCGGCCGTTCCTCAAGTTTATGTCAACGTCGAGCGCGACAAAGTCTTAGCCCAAGGCGTCAGCTTGAGCGACGTATACAAAACCCTTCAGTCCTTCATGGGTGGCGCGCTTATTAATTATTTCAACCGTTTCGGTCGTCAGTGGCAGGTCTACATCCAAGCCGAAGGTGATTATCGAACGCGCGCGGAAAACCTGGGCCAGTTTTATGTGCGCAATAGCTCAGGCAATATGGTTCCGCTTTCAGCAGTTACTTCTATCCAGCACCGTGTAGGTCCTGAGTTCACCATGCGGTACAACTTGTACCGCTGCGCACAAATCAATGCCAGCGCCGCAACCGGATACAGTTCCGCCGAGGCTATGGCGGCGCTCGAGCAGGTTTTTGCCCAGACCATGCCGCCGGAAATGGGGTTCGATTATCTCGGTATGTCCTATCAAGAGCAGAGAGCTCGGCAAGGCGTGTCGCCGGCCGTGATCTTTGGCTTTTCAACTTTATTTTGCTTTCTGATTCTTGCAGCACTTTACGAGAGCTGGACTCTCCCGTTTAGCGTTCTCATCAGCGTTCCTATTGCTGTTTTTGGAGCATTTTTCGCGCTGTATCTTCGTCGACTAACGAGTTTCTCATTCGAAAACAATGTTTACGCACAAATTGGTTTGATTATGCTCATCGGACTAGCCGCCAAAAACGCCATCTTGATCGTGGAGTTTGCCAAGCTGGAATACGATAAAGGCAAGCCGCTGGTCGATGCGGCCTTGGACGGCGCCAAGTTACGCTTGCGCCCCATTTTAATGACCTCGTTAGCATTCCTTCTAGGGTGCGTGCCACTCTGGACCGCATCTGGTTCCGGTGCCGTGTCTCGTCAGGTCATGGGCACGGCCGTCATCGGAGGAATCGCAGCTGCCAGCGCGATCGCAATTTTCATTATTCCGGCCCTGTTTTACGTTATCGAAAAAATCGGCGGCGCAAAGGACAAAGCTGCAAACGTATCTCTGCCCGCCACTCCGGAAGCGCGGGCTGCTGCGGCTGGCGACGACTGACGGCGCAATCTGGGGAATCGGAACCAACAGCCATGGAGCAAACAATTTCAAGAAAAGACGGCACGAGAAGCTGGAGCTTATCGAGTCGCTTGCTATCAGGTGCTCTTCGAAACAGCTTGCGCAGCCGCAGTCGGCATTCGCTTTTGTTTCCGCTTGGCTTTGTTCTGTTTGTGATGCCTGGCTGCGCAGTTGGCCCAAATTATCATCGCCCCGTGGTAAACGTTCCGACCGAGTATCGAGATGGAGAAAAGTCAGCTCAGCAAGCCTCTATCGCGGACCTGCCTTGGTGGGAAGTCTTCAAGGACGAGCGGCTGAAGAGCCTCGTCCAAACAGCCCTTGCCAACAACTATGACCTGCAGATTGCCGTGACGCGTATCGAACAATCGCGCCAAATTGCCGCACAGGCTCGGGCTCAGTACTTTCCTTTCCTCAATTACTCCGCGGCCGGCAGCGAAGGTAAAAATGAATTTCTCGGTACTGTTTCTCCCAACGGAGGATTGGAACGCGGATCTTTCGCGGCTGTGGCAACCGCGGCTTGGGAAGCGGACGTCTGGGGCCGTCTCCGGCGTGAGAATGAGGCCGCTCGTGCCCAGTACCTTGCAACGGAAGAAGCTCGCCGCGGTGTGCTCCTGTCGCTTGTAAGCGACGTCGCGCAGGCTTACTTTGAGCTTCTTGAATTAGATCTTCAGCTTCAAATCGCGAGAGACACTACTGATTCCTTCACGCAAACCCTAAAATTGTTCACCCAGCGGCTTGAGGGCGGAGTAGCTTCGAAGTTAGATACATCTCGGGCCGCAGCGGCATTGGCTACGGCGGCCGCAAGCATCCCGGAGCTGGAGCGCCAGCTTGCAATTAAGGAGAATCAAATTAGCGTGCTGCTGGGCACCAACCCCAGCCCCATACCACACACAGCCAAACTTCTCGAGCAAGTTGTCCCACCGGATATTCCTGCCGGCTTGCCCTCGGCATTGCTTGAGCGTCGCCCGGACATTTTGACCGCCGAACAACAATTGCGATCAGCCAACGCTCAGGTAGGAGTCGCAACAGCCAATTTCTTCCCGCGCATTGGCCTTACTTCCCTGTTTGGTCGCGCAAGTTCTCCGCTTAGCTCGTTATCCTCGGGACAAGCTACGGTCTGGAGTATTGCCGGCAATGTTGCAGGCCCCATCTACCAGGGTGGAGCCCTCAGGGCTCAAAAGCGTCAGAGCGTGGCGTTCTGGGAACAAACGAAGCTTCAATACGAGCAAACGGCTCAGATTGCGTTCCAGGACGTATCGAATGCCTTAGTTTCCCGTCAGAAATTCGAAGCGATTCGCAGTGAACAGGCGCAAGCCGTACAAGCCTACCAGGAGTCCGTGAAAGTTTCGTTCCAGCGCTACGTGGCAGGCAAAGCGAGCTATTTTGAGGTGTTAGACGCTCAACTACAACTATACCCCGCGGAGAATGCTCTTGCCGCTACAGAGCTGAATCGTCGAACAGTCATTGTGCAGCTTTACAAAGCCTTGGGCGGCGGTTGGAATCTGAAGGATGCAGAGTGGTCGGGACCAAAATCCTAGGGCTAAGCATAGGTACAAAAGTGGGGGAACAGCGGCGCGGCCAGGAAGGCCAACACCACTCGTCCGGAGGCAGCCTGCAATTCAAACCAGCCTCAGTTCATGCTGTGGTACGTTCGCTTGTAATACGGAAGGCTATATCCTCGGAATTTCTCCTTTGGGTAGAGTTGGATTAGGACCTTATGTTGGCTGGCGTCGCCGGGGGCGTGCGCCGGCTTGTACGTAATAACGTACCGGTATCTCACTGCCAGTCCAATTGTCCGAACGATCCGCGGCAAGTCTTCTTCATCGTGGGCCGTGAATACGCCACCACCCGTCACCTCTGTTAAAGACTTCATGTTCTGTGGTCCGCGCCGTTCCGCGGGACCAATGTAGTCCTCGCTCGAAACTGACATGGGCAGGTTCGGAAGTGTCGTGGTAGGTCCACCAGAAGGGAATGGGTTCCGCTTCTTCTTTTGCTGCGGGACAAAAATTTCCGGGAGTTCAAACGAAGGCCCTGCCATGACTGCAAAAACGGGCACGTCGGCTTCCTCCAGAAGCTTCTTGGTCTCTCTGAGGTTGTACCTGCTGTGGTTATCTCCTCCGTCCGTGATGATGATCATCGCTCGATGATGATTACCTGCCTCGTGGCGCGCGGTGCTCACGCCCAACCAAATCCCATCAAAAAGCGCGGTGCTCTCATTGGTAGGCGTCAGCAGCAGCGGTAATCTACGCTCCAGATCGCGCTCATCACTTGTGAACGGCATAAGCAGCCTGGATCGTTTACCGATGCTCAGAACTGAGTATTCATCACGGTACTGCTCTTGTTCTTCCAACGAGTCCAGCAACGAAAGAGCCGCGTCCTGGACGAATGGAACTTTTCGCGTCATGCTGGAACTCAAGTCCGCGAGAACCACGAATGAAACCGGCACACGCTCCCGTTCGAAATAAAGTATCTTTTGTTCAACCCCATCATCGAACAACCGAAAGTCACTCTTCTTAAGGCTCGTGGCCACACTCCCTTTGTCGTCAAAGATCGTTACAGGGACCTGCACTAATTCAACACTTGCAACAATGCGAGCATCGGCGCGCGCCTGTCCTCGGGCGACAGATCGTTCTTTCGCTCCCACAAACACACTAAAACCAAGAAAAAATAACGCAGCACGGTTTGCTGACACGATTGGCCCCCGAACCTTGCCATCTGGCCGTCACCTATACCCTTCAACGCAGCTCCTGTCAATGACCTCGGGCAAGCACACTCTCCGCCGCCCCACCGCCTGCAGCATAGAACGCACCCATCGACGATCGATTCTCCGGCATCCGTTACCAGGCAAAAGGATCAAAGCGCTGCGCCGTCTGCGTGAAACAGCCGAATCGAATCGGCGATCAACCTCTGTTATTTTTGGCAGTGTCCTTCACTCCGCTCGACGAATACCCTTCAGCGAAGGGGTGGAGAATGCGAAGACTGAAACCGAGAAACGCTGCTACCTTGTCTCTCAACAACGCGATTCGTTCATTTAATCGCGGCGACGCCAAGGCATTCGAGTTTATCTATCGAAACTCCTGCGACTTCGTCCACCGCATCTGCCTGTGCATGCTGCGGGATCCTGTCGAGGCCGAAGACGCGGCTCAAGACGTCTTCGTCTGCGTATTTCGCAAAATCAATACGTTTCGCGGCGATTCGGCGTTTTTTACTTGGCTGTACCGTTTGACGAGGAACAGCGTCCTCATGCGCTTCCGCAAGAACAAACATACGTTGCTTTCGCTAGAGGAACCCGGAGAGGATGAGGGCCCTTCTCGTTTCGAACTCGGCGCACCGGACCCGAATTTGAGCGGCTTGTTGGATAGGATCGACCTCCAAGCCGCGGTTAGCGAGCTGCCGCACGGTTACAAAAAAGCATTCGTCTTGCACGATGTGCAAGGTTATGGTCACAGCGAAATCGCCAAGATGTATGGGTATTCAGCCGGAAACTCAAAATCCCAACTGCACAAGGCTCATCTTCGATTGCGAACGCTCCTTGGCCGTCTGCCCAAGAAAGACTCTCGTCGACAGGAGAGACACCGACCGGCGTGCCTCAACTGAAGGCGTCAACAGACCAAATTTCATTTGCCCTACCCGAACTCTTTTTCGCGAGTGTGAAACATTGTCGAAACCGCTCGACACCGCTGCTTAGACTGGTGGCGTTGACACATTGTTTCTCTGGTTATGCAGTCTAGGAGGACAAGGGGCGAAGCCAATTATCCATGAAAACCAGCTCTACCCTACTTGAGCTTTGTTTACTGGCTAGAGTTAGTGCATTTCTCCCGCCGAACCAGCGCAGGCTTCAGATTAACTTCCGTAACAGAATGCGACGACCTTGCTCCTTTATGCTCTTGCGGCGCTGCCCCTCTATCGGATGTTGCCTTCAATGGTGTCGTCCTGAGCCATAATTTGCTCCACTGTGTTCACCAGAATCGCCTGGCCGCCTTTTCCGTCCGCTAGCCGTTCTTCCCCTCCGCGCAAATGACCATATCCACCGTTCGATCGTAGCGCTGTGACTGTGAGGCACGAACAACCTGCTTGTGTATGAGGAGAGTGTTGCACCCTGGGTGCGTCAAAAACAAAGTGAAGGAAGAACTCTTGTAGCGAATAACGGCAAAAGACCAAAGATTCTGCGTGACGGACGCGGAATACTTCGACAATTCTACTTGCCCGGCCCTATCCGGAGCTCGTCAAACTGCGAGTCTTCAAACTGCATCGAGTGATTTCTTTAAACATCCAGACACTCGACGCTCCCCCTTCCGCTACGCATCGAGTGTCTGGTCTTAGCAGGCCCCGACTCTTCGACGGGGCCTGCTCCAGCTTTTGCTATCGTCTGGTACCATTTTTTTAGGCGAAACTCAGCTTTCCCACACCTGTCAAAAAAACTAGGAGCCCTCCCTTGTGTTATGCCAATGAAGATGGGTCATGAATGATCGGTGCGCCGCCGCGAGAATTTCTTTCTTCTGCGAATTGAACGACGAAAGCCAGCGGAGGGACAGGGACAAGAGAAAACGCCCCTCGAAGGAGAAAAAAACAGCGGCATCTAAGTCCCATGTTGACACGCCTCTGCGAAGGCGCGAGCCATCTGGGACACGCTGTTCCCCTACGAGGTCAAGGAGGCTCTGCAAGGAGAGCTGTTTTTTCAACCGCCGAAGCGCTGCAAATGCCAACAGAAACGAAGCAGCTGTCGGAGTCGAGCACGTGTGTTTCTTATTTCCCGGACTTGTTCTTGGGAGACTTCGTGTTAAGGGTTTCTAGAAGTTCCTTGGCGCTAGCCGGTGCAGGCACAGCACTCTTCACCACGATATCCTCAGCACTGATTTCCTTGCCATAAAGGCTCTTGTTCGCGCTGTTATCCGGACGCAGCGTGGAACCCTCCAGCGATACCCCTGCAAAGGCGCCGCGGGCTCGCGAGTAGCTGAGAATTTCCGCGCGCAGGGTAGCATCAGTTGCTGCAGAAGTATCTCGACCCTTAGGACCGGCTGCCGCTGAGGCATCAGCACCAAGTTTGACCTTGCTCGTTAGAACTCCTTTGACGCTTCGGTCATTCATAAGTAGAAGGACGAAATCGGTAGCTTGACCGCCCAGTTGTAGTCCAAAGCTTGCTCCTTCCAATGCCATCATCGTCGGTGCACCCCAGTGCCCATCGAATTTGGCGCCGCTACGGCAAGTCATCACACCACGACCATAATTGGCGCCTACAATGAAAGCCGCCTTCATCACTGAGGGCAGCACGACAACGCACTCCGCTTTATTAAGAAGGTCCTGAGGGATGTCATCGGGAATGCGCAGAATCTCGGACATCACTTTTCCGGCGTTTTCCACACGTTCAGTTTCTTTCTTATTGTCGGCTAAGGCCCTGGACATCACAAGAATGACTGCCAGGAATAGTGCAATCTTTTTCATCTCACCCTCCGTTAGAACGCGGCTCTGAATAACCTTCGAGTTTGCAGCCCCTAGCCCAACTCTGATCTTTGCTTTTGCATGAGGTGCCCAACTGACTCCGCAATCCGGCCTTCAATCAATCTCACTTCGATCACAGAAGACCCGTTCAACGAACTTGTTAGGACTTCGTTGAACAATAGATGTCTTTCATTCTAAGAGATAATCCCCGGGCTTGATAACTGTAAGAATCGCCAGATGCCGCTTTGCGCGAGCGTGCTCATGCGCAAATGGTGGGAGTAGGCGGACCATCCATTAAGGCACTGCTACCGACCGAGGACACGCCGGTGCGAACGAGCATGGGCGCAAGGGCCGTGAAGTCTCGTAACGCGGGCGTTGCTTTCACATTCGCTGTGTCACGCCCCTCACGGCCAGCCGCGAAAACCTAACAATCGTTTGGGGGAAACATAACATCCAGTATCTTCTCGTCCGCCAATCGCCCCCAGTTTCCGGTGCTCCGAGCAAACGAGACACTGTCACTTTTGACAGGTGTCCTCAATTGTCTTTTTCTGCTCCACTCTTCCGCACCCTTGGGAGGGAGGCATTTGCCATGTACGCTGAGACAGTATCGCTTATCGAGCCGTCAACCACGGCCAGAACACTATTGATGCCACCGCACGCTCCAGTACGTGTTTTTTTATTGAGCGACCGCAGGCTTCTCCGCGAGGGGCTCGCCCATGTCCTCCGGCACAATGCCGACATCCAGTTAGTAGGCTCGGACGAATTTTCGGCCGCTATAAGCGTAGAGAGCATCGCGTCCGGCTGGGATGTGCTATTGGTGGATCCTGTAACCATAGGCGCGTATGACGTTCAGACCCTCGAAATGCCGAACTTCAGATTTTCGAATTTGAGAATAGTGACGATCAAGATGGAGGCAGGGATCTCCGACGTCCTATCCTCAATTCTCATGGTCGGGCCAGATGAGATCCCCGTTAGCGCGGCACCATTCCGAAATTCTTGCTGGAAGTAAGTTGACAGTTCGCCGACATGTCTCTGTGTTCTAGCGATTGTGCTGATCGCCACGATGCCCGCTCTAGCCTTGATCGCATCCAACGCCCGGTGGATACGCATTGAAAGTCTCGTTACAAAGTTGCACCCCGCGACAGAACGTTCGAGCTGGTCTATCAACCCACACCTCTGCTGTCGGCAATGGCATGTACTTTCATGAATTGAATTTGTCTAGAAGCGAAAAATAATCCCAGCGTTATAGCGGAAGTTATATTGAGCATTAGGCCCGTTCGTGAAGCGATTGCTGAACCGGGTTGATACAAGATCAAATTGTGCTGGCCTCACAGCGATGGATTTGCTGAGCGGGATATCGAGACCGACTCCCGCTACATAAGAATAACCGTCGTTGTGCGGACTAATCGGCGAGGCCGGACAGGCGAGTTCGCAGGCCTTGGACAAGTTAGCATAAACGTTTGAGTGAGCACCGCCGAGCATCGCTTCGGCGAACGGTTCGAGATGATGAACACGGAACTTAAAAATGGGTCCAATGTGGTATGTGAGGAGATTAGCTTTGGCGTTGATGGTGCAGGCAGCCAGGCAAGCCGTGCCACCCGACGGGAAAGTAAACGTCCTATTGAGGCTGCCATAGACGTCAACGCTCGCCTGAAATCCAAGTATCGGGTTGAAGTAATACGCAAACCCGCTGCCTACACCGTTTAACGAGAAGCCATCGATGGCGTGCTGCGGATTGAAACGTATGAAAGAGTAGACAACCGGGACTTCGATTCGGGCGTAGTCCTGAGCGAGCGCTGACGACCCGGAAAGAAGCACGATCGCGAGCAAAAATGCATTCCTCATCGTTTTCATTTTTTCTCGTCCCGAGGATCGAGTTCGCTGTGACTTCAGCCGATGGGCTCTTTGGCACTTAACGTTAGGCCCGGAACCGAGGCAGACTAACTGGCAAAAGTGACAGGCTCGCGCCGGGCTTGCTCCGCAATCGAATGGCTTGCCAATACACATGCGCTAAACTAATCGCGGTTTTGTCGGTAGATTTGTCCGCTTGTTACATCTGTTCGGCGACTGGCATCGCGCATTTCATCAATTCTCCAGGAATCCGAATAGCCGCTGCATTCGCATGGCAGCCATCAGTGCACCAATCACGATAGGCAAGCGTCGAGTAAAACGCATTCCAGGGAACGACACGGCAATGGTTCTGAGCCTAAAGAAAGGGTGCCGAAGCAAATAAGTGAAGGCAGCTAATCTGCTCGTGGTGTTCCCGGCCAGACGCAAGTAAAAGTCGCTGCGTGGTTGATCACGCCAAATTCTTCAAATCTCTTGGCCAGCGAGTCAAAGAACTCCGCAGGAGGCGGGGCTACAGCCAGGAGGATATGATTGCCTTCGGATTCTCACCGCGGCATTGGCAACAGATCGAAGCCGGTCGGCCGATCACGATGATGACGCTTCTGAGGATTTGCGATGCGTTCAAAGTTCGGATTGCCGCACTTGTCCGCGGCGCAGACGAAAGAATCTATCACGAGTAGCGAATCTCTGAGCGACCCTGCCAGCTCACACGAGATTAGTGCCTTGACCTCAGTCGAGAAGTAGTTGACCAGCCTACAGTCAGATCGACACCCAGCATTTACCTAGCGTAACAGTCTCGATCGCCACGAACGGCTACCTATTCGTTGCCGAGCGGCGCGTCTTGGGCGCAATAAACTCGCTTCCCCGTGCAAACTAATCTGAACTAGCTGTCAATCTTGACAGTTTTAATATCCATGGCCAAAGCGGATGCTCAGCTTCCTTATGAGTAAAAAATACACGGAGGGTAAAAATGGAGCGGACATTCGATCTCTGGGTTGGACAGGCGGTCGTAGTGCAAATGGTTTTGGGACGAGTCAAGTTGAGCGTGCGAGGGAAGTTGCTGAAAGATCGCGGTGAGACATTGCTGGTGACGCCCGAAATCGGTTGCGATGTTGAAATTCCTAAAACGACGGTGCTGGCCATAGAGGAGGCTCGCCG
>DASSIO010000060.1:0-133168 GCA_035691825.1 Terriglobales bacterium
AATGCTGTATCTGGAAATAAACCAGCGCACCGAGGATAGCCAGCACGATGACTGTGGTGAGGATGCGCTTCTTACTCATTGGCAGTTGTGATCAGGCACGCTTCACGGTAAATGACCCGCCGGTGCTGGTCAACGGAGCGGGGCCGCTGGACTAATTGCCTCCGTCTGCCTTGCGAGCTCGGGTGGTAAGACTTGGCTTTACGCCGCGAGGAGTTGTTTTCGCTTGCGATTTCTGCTGTTCAGCTAATTTTTGCCGGTTGAAATCCCGGATAATCCGCGCGACATAGGCCCTGGTATCTTGATAGGGCGGAATCCCGTGGTATTGCTCGACCCTGTGCGGACCTGCGTTATACGCAGCCAAGGCCTTGCCCAGGTCGTAATGATAACGGTCCAAGAGCCAGCGCAAATATCGAGTCCCGCCGTCCACATTGGCGGCAGGATCGAAGGAATCGGCCACGCCCAAGCTAGTTGCGGTGTCCGGCATCAATTGCATGAGGCCTTGCGCGCCCTTGGGAGACACCGCTCTTGGATTGAAACTGCTTTCCGCGCGGATGACGCTGTTAATAAGGTCGGCATCGATCAATGTCTTGTCACTCGCGCCTTGGATCACCTGCCGTAAGTCCGATACTCTTGCGGTAGTTGCAGGAGTTGTTTTCGGAGCAGGGGAGAGATCCCGTTCGAAACGCTCGATCTGATCAGTGGGGATATCTACGTAACTGCTCTTGTCGGCGCTAGTGAAAAGCCGGGTTACGCTGCCAATAATCTCCCGGCTCTCGTGCCGGATCGAAAAGCCGTTTCGCAAGATGGCGATGTCGGAAGCTGAGGCGCTGAGCGCCGCCAGCAACAAGACAAGCCCGACATAGGATTTAAGGAACATCTTCTTCTAAGCATCACGATCGGACACCGGCACCATTCAGCACCCATTCTACGGCGGCCGCCACCCCGCACTGATCGTTGGGCAGGGTTACAGTCCAGCCTCTGCCGCGCAACTCGTCCGAGGCATTTCCCATGATAACCGGGTGACCGGCAAAAACAAGCATCTCGATGTCATTGTAGTTGTCACCGATGGCCATGACCTGCTCGCGCCCGATCCCACGGTAGGTCGCCCATCGCTCCAGAGCGTGTCCCTTCGAGCACCCCTGGTTGAGGATGTCGACAATCGAGAGATCCCGGAGCGGATATTCAGTCCGCAGCACGGTTATATCGCTCTGCAGTCCGCTGGTGGAAAGGGCCGCCAGAGCTTCATGCATCCGCGAAATGGGTCCGCAAAACATTGCCTGGACCGGGTCGGTAGTGATCGAGTTTTCCAATGGGATCACGAACTCGATGTAGTTCATATTCTTTTCCAGCCAACGCTGGATGCTGGAGGTCAAGTCATCCATGTGCTCCAGGACAATGGCGCCCTTTGACTCGGTGTCGAAGGTAAGAACCGTGTTGCCCCGAAACTCGCGCATCGCGCCACACAGCCTGCGCGCAGTTGTAGCCGGCAACAGATCGCGATGAAAAGTTTCACCGCTCAGAGACCGTGTGATCGCTCCGTTAGAACTGATGAGCCATAGGTCGAAGCCGAGGCTCTGCGCAATCGGCAGCGCAAACGTGTGCCGGCGGCCTGTGACCAGCACAACTTCGACTCCCAGATCGTGGGCCCGCCGGAGGGCCGCAAGATCGCCTTCGGCTACCTGAAATTGTGGATTCAGCAGGGTGCCATCGATGTCGATGGCCAGGAGACGGATGGGAAGCTTGACCACGAACGATTTTAGCATTCGCGCTGGACGCCCATGCCGAAGTCAATCCCCGGAAGCACATGTTATAGTGCGCTTTCTCCATGGGATATCTGCTTCAGCTGGCATTCAGTTGGGGAATAATTCTGCAGGCGCTCGCCATCATTCATTTCATCCGGCGCCGCCCCGACGGATTTTGGTTATGGATCATCATTTTCGGCGGCGGACTCGGTGCGTTGGTTTACATCCTCGTAGAGGCTATCCCCGATGCGGGCTTGCTGCGCCAGTCTTTTAAGGTGTTTCCCCGTCGCAAGCGCATCCGCGAATTGGAGGCCGCTATCCTCGACAACCCATCCGCCGGAAACTACGAGGAACTGGCCGACTTGTATATGGAGGAAGGCAAGTTTCAGCGAGCGCGCGAGTCTTACGATCGGTCAATTTTATCTAGGACTGACTCGCCGGATCCTTTCTATCGACGTGGAATCTGCGAGATCCAACTTGGCGACTTCGCAGCTGCCGAGAGTGACCTGGAAGGCGTCGTGACTAAGGATGCGAAGTACGATTTTCATCGTGCCGCTGGCCTGCTGGCGCATGCCTATGCCAATAGCGGCAAGCCGGACAAGGCCGATGCGCTGTTTCGGGAAGTTACCCGGATATCGACACTTTCGGAAACTTACTACCACTACGCGCTGTTTCTTGCTTCTCAGCAGCGCCTCGCAGAAGCGCGCCAGTGGGCACAGCGCATCCTGGCTAAGAAGCCGACTATGCCCGGCTACTTGCGCCGGCGAGAGCGGCCCTGGTTCCGAAAAGCGAACGCGCTCCTCAAAACCTTACCGCAATAAACCGGCCCACATTGCCGCGGGCGAGGCCCCAAGGTTAGACTCGAACCCGCATGGCTGCTATCACGTTTCTGGAATGCACGAGATGCGGAGAGCGCTTGTCTCCCTCTCAGCCACAGATGGTGTGTCCCAAAGAGGGCGGGGTGCTGTATGCCCGCTACGATCTTGCCGCAATCAAGAGTTCCCTTAAACCGGCCGCAATCGCCTCTCGTCCCGCCAACATGTGGCGATACCGCGAAGTGCTTCCTGATGCCGAGCCGGTCACGCTTGGTGAGGGCTTCACTCCCATGCTGCCCAGCAAAGAATTGCCGAATGTCTTCATCAAGGATGAGGGACTGAATCCAACTGGTTCATTCAAGGCCAGAGGCTTGTCAGCGGCTGTGACCATGGCCAGACACTACAACTTGAAAAAACTGGCAATTCCGTCGGCAGGAAATGCGGCTAGCGCGCTGGCGGCATATGCTGCTGCTGCCAGCATCGAGGCGCACATCTTCATGCCTAAAGATGTGCCGCAGGCCAACCGTGTCGAATGCCAGAGCTATGGCGCGCATGTCACTCTGGTGGATGGCCTGATCAGTGACTGTGCTCGCGTGGTCTCAGTTCGCGGCGAAACCGAAAACTGGTTCGACGTATCCACTTTGAAAGAGCCCTTCCGTGTCGAAGGCAAGAAGACCATGGGTTATGAAGTGGCCGAGCAGTTAGGCTGGAAACTGCCTCAGGGAATCATCTATCCAACAGGCGGCGGCGTCGGCCTCCTAGGGATGTGGAAGGCGTTTGAGGAGATGGAAGCGTTAGGCTGGATTGGCTCAGAACGACCCCAGATGGTTGCCGTACAGTCAAGCGGTTGCGCTCCCATTGCTAAAGCTTGGGATGAAGGTAAAGCGGCTTCCGAAATGTGGATAAACGCAAGCACTCTGGCCGCCGGTTTGCGCGTTCCGAAAGCCTATGGGGATTATCTTATTCTCGACATCCTTAACAAGAGCGGCGGGGTGGCACTTGCCGTGACCGATGAAGAAATCATGGACGCCGTGCGGCATTGGGCCAAGGTCGAAGGCATTTTTGCTGCCCCGGAAGGTGCCGCCGCTCTGGCCGCTTACCGCAAGCTGCGCGCCAGCGGATTCTTCGGCCCGGACGATTCCGTCGTTCTCTTCAATACCGGCAGCGGACTCAAGTACCTTGACGTGATCGATGGATCGGCGAAGAAGCAACCGGAGTCGACGCCAACAGCAAACGTCTCTGGCTCTCGCCAGATCGGCGGCATCATAGGCCCCTACTAGTGGACGGTCGCGAAGAAAATCTGTACAGAAAGCCGCAGAGGGCGTTTGGGTAGGGCACGGCTTCAGCCGTGCCGCGAAGGGTGTGAAACGCATCGGGCTTTAGCCCCTGAGGGACAGCGTTGGCGCTAGCAATGAGCCTCGCTCAGGCTGTCGACATGCCATTGCCACTAGTTTGTCGGCAACTGACACGGAACGAGTCAACATGACCGAACGGCTCTACTACACCGATTCTTTTCTGTACGAATTTGACGCCCATGTGCTCGAAATCCTTCCTGCGTCGCAGGCGGAAGCGCGTCCTGCGGTGATTCTCGACCGAACAGCCTTTTACCCCACGAGCGGCGGCCAGGTTTTCGATACCGGATCGATTGTGTCTCGCGAGGGGGGAGCCCAAATTCAGCCCAAAGTCATTGAAGTCGCCGAGCGGGACGACGGCGCTGTTCTGCATTTTCTCGATGAGGCCACACCGCTCCGCGCCGGTCTCGAGATTCATGGCACGATTGATACCGCTCGCCGCCGCGATCATATGCAGCAGCACTCTGGCCAGCATGTGCTGTCGGCCGCTTTCATCCGCCTCTTCAACATGCCGACCGTATCGTTCCATATGGGCGACGATTACTGCTCCATCGATCTCGAAACCAAGTCCGCAAATCCTCATCAGCTTGCAGAGGCAGAAAAGCTGGCCAATGAAATCATTCTCGAAGACCGGCCCGTGGACATCCACTTTGTGACCCAGCAGGAAGCGCAAGGCCTGGGCTTGCGCAAGCTTCCGCCCATCGACAAAGGGGAACTCAGGCTGATTGATATCCGCGACTTCGACTTGACCGCCTGTGGTGGCACTCACGTTGGCCGCACCGGCCAGATTGGTTGCATTCTTCTGCGCAAGACCGAAAAGGTCCGGCAGGGAATTCGCGTCGAATTCGTTTGTGGGCAGCGAGCCGTCCGCACCGCACGGCAGGACTATATAGCGCTGGCGGAAGCCGCCGGACTGCTCTCTTCCCATATTTGGGACGTCCCACAGCAAATTCGCAAGTCGCAGGAGGAAGCCAAGGCACCGCGCCGCCAGCGCGAAAAATTGCTGGAGGAACTTGCGGAGCAGCAGGCCTTTCACATGTTGGCCGAGACACCCGAGCAAAATGGCCGCAAGCTGATCGTCGAGGTTTTTCCCGATCGCGATCTGCCGTATATCAAGCTGCTGGCGCAAAAACTTACGCGGTCCAAATCTGGGGTCATCGCGCTCCTGGGTACGACTATGGGATCGCCGTCAGTGGTTACGGCAAGCTCTGCGGGGGAGTCGTGCGATCTTGGCGCGCTATTGAAAGAGGCGCTCACGACGTACGGTGGCCGTGGCGGCGGAAGTAAAGACATGGCTCAGGGCGGTGTTCCGGAGCCGGAATCAGCACAGAAACTATTGTCAGAACTCGCCGGCAGGCTGGGCGGAGCGCGTCCGCAAGCTAGGGGTTAGGTTCTTCGCAGTAAAGATTGGTAGCTTCGGCAACATGCTATCGAAAAATCTCAACCGCTTAGGCGGGTGTTTCTCACTCCTGGCTTAACTTCGACATCGAGCTCGCGCTTGTCTGACCGAAAGCCATCGTTCACCCCGAAACCTAATGCTGAAGGCTGAAAGCTGAAAGCTAGTAGCTCTCCCTCCCTTTTCATCTAGCCAGAACCCGGCAATCACATTTATTCTGGTCCGTCGTTAAGCCCTATGCACGCGAACTGGTGCGATGAAGCGATTCCTGAGGCGTTGGAAGACCCGGATCCTGATCTTCTTTGCCGTAGTCGGGCCCGGATTCATCACCGCGAACGTCGACAACGATGCCAATGGCATCTTCACCTACTCGGCTGCCGGCGCACAGTTCGGGCACATGCTCCTTTGGACGTTGATCCCGGTTACAGTGGCCCTCATTGTCATTCAGGAAATTGCCGCCCGCATGGGCGCCGTCACCGGCAAAGGCCTTAGCGATCTCATCCGCGAAGAGTTTGGATTCCGCATCACCTTTTTCATGATGATCGCGGTTCTGCTCCTCAACTATTCCAACATCGTGGGAGAGTTTGCCGGGATCGCGGGCAGCATGGAATTGTTCGGCATCAGCCGCTTTTACTCGGTCCCGGTGTGCGCCGTCATTGTTTGGCTGATTGTTGTTAAAGGGCAATACAAAAGCGTTGAAAAAGTTTTTCTGGTCGCCTCCTTTTTTTATGTCACCTACATCTTCGCTGGATTCTTCGCCAAGCCTGCTTGGCTGGATGCCCTGATCTCCACCGTCAAGCCACCATCGAAGTCCGCCATGTTCCACGAGGCGTACCTCTATACCGCGATTGGAGTGGTGGGCACAACCATCGCTCCGTGGATGCAGTTTTATCTGCAGTCATCGGTCGTGGAAAAAGGCGTGACCCGCCGCGATTACAAAGCTTCCCGGATTGACGTTGTTGCCGGCTGCATTTTTACAGATGTCGTGGCCTGGTTCATTATCGTCGCCTGCGCTGCGACCCTATATGCCCACGGCCTGTACCAGATCAAGGATGCTGCCGATGCCGCCCAGGCGCTCAGGCCCCTCGCCAGCGAGTACGCTTACATTCTTTTCGCTATGGGCCTCTTCAATGCATCGCTTTTTGCCGCGTCCATACTGCCGCTGTCGACCGCCTACACTGTTTGCGAAGGCTTGGGTTTTGAATCAGGCGTAGGGAAGAAGTTCGCAGAGGCGCCCGTCTTTTACTGGCTTTATACCCTGCTCATCGCTGCTGGGGCGGGCGTGATTTTGATCCCGGGGCTGCCGTTGGTGAAGATCTCCATTCTCTCCCAGGTCTTGAACGGCATCGCGCTGCCCCCGGTTCTCATCCTCATGCTGCTCCTGGTCAACCGCAAAGAATTGATGGGAGACTTCGTAAATTCAGGCGCTTACAACGTGATCGCCTGGGTCACAACTGCGATCATGATTGTGCTCAGCATCGCCCTCATCTGGGTCTCCAAACCGGAATCAGGCCTCTACAGCTATCTCTCGTGGCTCACGATGGCCGGCCTCATCGTCATCAGCGTGGCCTTGATTCGAATGTCCAGAAACAAACGTTAGGTTTGCGTATTGCTGCCCGGTTTTGGTGATCCGCTAACGTAAAGCTTTGTAAAGCCAGCTACAGTCCGGCACAGAAGCGCTCAGGTCCCTTCCAGCTAAACCCTGAATTGGTAACCAATTCGGGTGCATCCCGCATCTAGTTATGATAAGAGATGGTTTTAGTCCCGGGGTGCCTCATGAGATCTTCCCTCTCGACCATCGCCGCAGCGATCTGCATTCTTTTCGCGCTGCCGCTTTCTGCCGCTGCCGCTTCGGGAGGAGATTCGTCCAACGCCTCCGTTCAGCCGGTCAAGGCGTATCACGATGGCAGCCTTCGTGACATCAGCGCGATCGGCAATCGCAACGTCGGCTGCTCGAGGGGTCTGGCTAACTGGTACAGCCTCGACCGGCAGATCGCCATGGGCAAGCAGTATTCCCAGGAAGTCGAAGCCAGTTCCAAGCTGATCAGTGACCCGGTCATAACCGAGTACATCAACCGCGTTGGCCAGAACCTGGTCCGCAACTCCGACTCTCAGGTCCCCTTCACTATTAAGGTCATCGATTCCGACGATGTGAACGCGTTTGCGCTCCCCGGAGGTTTTTTTTACGTAAACTCCGGTTTGATTCTCGCCGCCGACAATGAAGCTGAACTGGCCGGTGTTATGGCCCATGAGATCGCGCACGTAGCTGCGTGCCATATTGCGCGCGAGAATACCCGTGGACAACTGCTCAATCTGGCGTCGATCCCCCTAATCTTTGTGGGTGGTGGGATCGGCTATGCCGTGCAAAGCGCCGCCGGCCTGGCTCTGCCGATGGGCTTTCTGAAGTTCTCTCGGGGCTTCGAAGCCCAGGCCGACTACCTGGGTCTCCAGTATCTCTACAAATCCGGATACGATCCCCAGGCTTTCACCGCGTTTTTCGAGAAAGTGGAGGCCATGGAGAAGAAGAAGCCCGGAACCTTGGCCAAAGCTTTTGACACTCACCCCCAGACTCCCGACCGACTGGCGAAGACCCAGGACGAGATCAACAGCTTGCTGCCCCCCGAGCCACAGTACAAGCTGGATACCTCCGAATTTGAGGACGTAAAAGCGCGGCTTGCACGTCTAGAGAACCGGCACAAGACCGATGACGACAAGGACGGCCAGCGTCCTACGCTCCGGCGCGCCACTTCGACGGACAACAACAAGAACTCTGGCGACAGCGGTGATGATCGCCCGACATTGAAGCGCCGGGATGCTTCCGATCCGAATCAAACCAACAAGAATTAAGCCGCGAGCCACGGAAAGTAAAAGCCTCCCGCTGGTTGGGAGGCTTTCTTATTCAGTCCAGAATGTTACTTCTGCGGAGGCTTCGGTTGCTGGGCTGGAGCAGGCGCAGACTTACTCTGCGAATTCTTGACATTCGATAGCACGGATGTCGGCCCGGCGCGACGAACCACAAAGATCGATAACACAATGGAAGTCACCATGAAGATCACAGCGGACCAGGTGGTTGCCTTCCCTAAAGCGCTGGCAGCGCCCCGGGGCCCAAAGGCGGTCTGGCTGCCCATCCCGCCAAAAGCAGCGGAAATATCACCGGCATTGCCGCTCTGCAGCAAGACGACGATGATGATGAAGAAACAAACGACAATGTGAATTATTGTGACCAGAGTGATCATTCTGTACTGAACCGCCTGACCGGATACCCGGTCCCCTTCTCATCCTGAATTTCACGAATGCTTGGTGCGGAAGGGGGGATTTGAACCCCCACGCCTTTCGGCGCCACCCCCTCAAGATGGTGTGTCTGCCAGTTCCACCACTTCCGCAGATCTTAAACTGATTGTTGAAAGCTGACTACGAGGTCCTTACCGACTCGATGTTGATTTTATCATGGGCCCCGCAAAGACCGTGGGTTTGATCGACGGTCGGAGCCTACATCCTGCTTGCAAGCCCTAGCCTTCTGGCGACTTCATGTTGATACCGGCTCATTCGCAACTCAGTGCCGTCCGCCAGCAGCACGCGATGATAACCGTGGAACCACGCTTGAATTTCCTGGATGCGGCGTACATTCACGATGGTCGAGCGGTGAATCCGCAAAAAAACGGCTGGGTCAAGCTTTTTCTCCAACTCGCTGAGAGTCTCGCGAAGTTCGTGTTGGCGGTTCCCTGTGTGAATGCGCACGTAATTTCCGTCTGCTTCGATCCAGTCAATATCATTCGTCTGGACTAAGGAGATCCGCCCATTACCGGGAATTGATAAGCGGTCTGTACGTTTATCGCTGGTGGCCAGCCGCTCCAGGCTGGCGATGATTCTGTTTACATCGCTCTCCTTGAGCTTGCCAATAATGTGTTCTTTGGCGCGGGAAAGCGCGCGCTCAAACCTGTTTTTTCCGAAAGGCTTCAGAAGGTAGTCGATCGCATTCGCGTCAAATGCCCGCAAGGCAAAGCGGTCGTGAGCTGTGACAAAAATCGTGACCGGCATATGGCGGGCACCGATCCGGCTCAGAACCTGGAATCCGTCCATCTCCGGCATCTGAATATCCAAAAAAACCAGGTCGGGCTTCTTCTCTCGAATCACTCGTACGGCCGAGTCGCCGTCGCCACATTCGCCGACAATTTCCACCCCCGCACTCTTGCCCAAGAATCGTCGTATGGTCCGGCGGGCCAGGGGTTCGTCGTCGACCACCAGCGCGCGAATGCTCATTGCGCTGTTTCCTCGAGAAGCACAGGAGCAAAGCGCAGCGGGATCGAGATCTCAGCGCAAACGCCGATCGGATCGAGCCTCCGCAGACGCATGTCTTGCGCCGTCCCATACAACTGCTCCAGGCGAGCCCGAATGTTGGCAAGGCCGATGCCGCTTCCTGTCTGTTCCTCAAGTGTGCTGCTTAGATTGAAAACCTCCAGTCGAAGAAACTTATCCTGTTGCAATCCGCGAATGGATACCGTGTCCGTGCCCTTGTGCTTTCCAACTCCATGGCGGATCGCATTCTCCACCAATGGTTGCAGGATCATGGCCGGCACCATGCAGTCCCGTACGGCAGGATCCACCGAAACCTCGAATCTCAGCCGGTCGCCGAAGCGGCGCGCCTGAATCCCGATGTAAAGATCCAGAATTTCGAGTTCCCGTTCGAGAGGAATCTCGTGCGTATGAGATTCGTCAAAGGAGATGCGCAATAGTTCACTGAGGCGCACAAGCATGTCTTCGGCTGCATCGGGATCTTCATGGATGAGTGTCGTCGCGGCCTGAAGTGTATTGAAAAGAAAATGCGGATGGATCTGGGAGCGTAACACTTCGAGTTGCGCCGCATTCAATTGCGCTTCGAGCCTGGAGGACCTCAACTCGCGCTTATGCGCCTGGTCGCGCATGCGGTAAAGTTCGACTGCTCCCACCAGCAGCCAGTACGTGAGCAAGCTAACCTGCGCGTGACGGCTGAAATAGTGAACTAGCGCATGTCCTACCGTCAGATCATGGTGCGCCCGCAGCTTGCCGACTAAAGCTTCAAAAGATATCTCCCCCGCGACTAGCACAAAACACGCGGCGATATGCAACGGCAACGTCCGCTTCCAATTCGCGCGGTTGATCGGATTGCGATAGGCAAACGTGACCACCAGGGGCGTCAGTACCCCCCACGTGTAAAACGACCACCACAGGTAATACCTGAATGGGTCTGCCTGGGCACGGGCCGCGTCGTATACGAACCACTGCAGTGCGAATAGAAACACGACAGCAAGCCAGCAGGCTGCAATTACAAATGCATTGCGACGTCCCCCTAGAAGCTGATGGCGCTGCATGTGTCTCCTCACCGAAACCGCCAGGCAAAACTACAATACTGCTACAACGTCTTCAGATAAGCGACCAGTTCATCGATGTCCGGCTCTCCAAGCCGCTCCTTGAAGCCTGGCATATCGCCCTTGCCCTCCCTGATGATTTGACGTACCACCGGCTCCGACAGCCCTCCACCTTCTCGGCAAATTCCGGCTAACGACGGCCCGACCTTGGTTTCTCCGGGATGTACGCTGTGGCACGCCAAACACGATTTTCGAAAAATCGTTTGGCCTCGCGCTGCCGTCGAGTCTGGCTTGGCTTCAGCGGGGGACGTAGCTGCGCCTAGGTGAGAAATAGCAACGAACAACCAAACCAGACACACAAGGGCGGAAATACCACCGCCAGCTTTCATCATAACGACCCTCCCGCGCTTACGGCGAGAGAGGCCGCGTCAATCGGCAGCCGCCGGACTCGTTTTCCTGTTGCGGCAAAAACCGCGTTCGCGACGGCCGGCGCCAGCGGTGGGACGGCCGTCTCGCCCATTCCTCCAATTTCTTCATTGCTAGGCACGATATACACTTCAACATCCGGCGCGTCCTTTAGGCGCAAAACTTGATATGCATCGAAATTACCTTGCTCGATGCTCCCGTCTTTGATCGTGATCTCACCGCTCAATACCGGAGTCAGAGCAAAGTTGATCCCGCCTTCGGTCATGGCGCGAACACCATCTGGATTCACGGGAGTGCCGCAATCGACCGCACTCACCACGCGGCGAATTTGTACTGTGCCGTCATCCTCGACGGATACTTCGGCAACATGCGCGATGTAACTTCCAAATGCGCAGCAGCACGCAAGTCCACGTCCATGTCTTGCAGGCAGCGATTTTCCCCAACCGGATTTCTCCGCCGCCAGTTGCAACACTCCTCGAAGTCTCCGAGTCTCGAGTGGCGGATCGTCCCACATGACCCACTTCAGCTTTCGGTCTTCTTTCAGCAGGTTCATGCGAAAGTCGTACGGGTCGCGCCCGGCGGCATGTGCCAGTTCGTCAACAAAGCACTCGGCGACGAATGCATTGAACGAATGTGCCACCGACCGCCACCAAGCCCGGCGCACGCCGGAATGTACCGGAGCGTAGTCCACGCGAAAATTTGACACCGCATAGGGGAGAACATCGGCCCCGCTCAGCTCTTGCGAAGCAACGCGCTTTGGGTCCTTGAGCTTCTCTTCGGAATCGAAGACCTCGCGAATGGGCGTGGATACGACCCGGTGTGCGTATGCCACGACATTGCCTTGCTCGTCCACGCCGCCGGACAACTGGTGATACGAGTACTGCAGATAAAAATCGTGCTGCATGTCATCTTCGCGGGTCCACAGCAACTGCACCGGCTCTTTCACTTCTTTCGCGACTTGCCAGGCCTCGGCCGCATAGTCCCACTGGTAACGCCTGCCAAATGATCCACCACAGAGCATCATATGCACCGTTACTTGCGGCTCGGGAACTCCTGCCAGCTTGGCAATCTCCTCTTGCACCTGAGCGCCGATCTGCGTGGGAGACCACACCTCGATCCCATCCTTGCGCACGTGTACCGTGGTGTTCATGGGTTCCATGGTGGCATGCGCCTGAAACGGTGCCTCATAAACCGCTTCTATTTTCTTGGAATTCCCTTGCAGCGCCTTGAGCGCGTCTCCCTGGTTCACGGCAACAAAACTCGGGGTAGCGGCCGCTTGTTGCTCAAGCGCCTTCCTCAGCGATTCCGTACTCTCGTCTGCGTTTGGTCCTTTGTCCCACGAAATCTTCAGTGCGCGGCGGCCTTGCATTGCCGCCCAGGTTGAGTCGGCGACTACCACAACCCCGCCGGCCGTATTGATGTTGGAACCAAACTTCGGAATGAACGTCAAAGGTTCGATCGGAAAAACGCTACGTACGCCAGGGACGGCTTTCGCCGCCGTCGCATCGAAACTCTGCAGCTTTCCTTTGAAATATGGACAACGTGCAATGACGGCAAAAAGCATTCCAGGAACACGCGCGTCGATTCCAAATTGCGCGCTGCCGTCCACCTTGCCGGGCACATCAACCCGCGGCGCGGATTTGCCGATGATGCGATACTCGCCGGGCCGTTTCAAGGGGATGTCCTCAGCTTTAGGTGGCGCCAGCTTGGAAGCGGCTGCTACCAGGTCGCCATATTTCAGGCTGCGTCGGCTACGGGTGTGCACAATCGCGCTGTTTTCCGCCCGACACTCATTGCGATCCACTTCCCATTGCTGAGCCGCCGCCGTAATCAGCATTTCGCGCGCCTGCGCACCTACTTTGCGCATGTAGTCCCAGGCACTCCCGGTGCCGCCGCTGCCCCCGGTTTTCAGGTTCTTGTACGTTTCCGGAATGACCGGTGCCTGTTCCACGCGAATCGTCGACCAATCCGCTTCCAGTTCCTCGGCCAGCATCATTGTGTCCACCGTACGCGGGCCCTGCCCCATCTCCGGTATTTCCGTCAGAACAGTGATCTGGCTATCTGGGGTAATGCGAATCCAGGCGTTGGGGCGAAAATCTTCCGAGCCAGAAGCGGCCGAAGATATGGATCGTGACCAATAAAAGCCAAGAATCAGGGCCGCGCTGCCCTTGGAGGTTGTTGCCAAGAAATCCCGCCGGTTCATCCCTGATTCGATCGCCATGTGCACCTCGGAACTACGTTCTTCGTTTCAACAATTCGGAATCGATTGGCAGCCGCCGTATTCGCACGCCGGTCGCGTCAAAAACCGCATTGACGACAGCCGGAGCCACTAGCATTGCTCCCAACTCGCCCACGCCGGACGGATCTTCTGTGCTGGGTACCAAGTGGACCTCAATCTCGGGCGCCTGACCGATTCGCAGTACCTGGTAGTCGTGGAAATTGCTCTGCTCGACCGCCCCGCTTTTAACCGTGATCTCCCCGCTCAGCACAGCGGTAAGCGCAAAATTAATCCCGCCTTCCGTCATGGCGCGCACGCCGTCGGGATTCACGGCAATCCCACAATCAACCGCGCTCACCATTCGCAGCACCTGGACGGTTCCATCATCATCGACGTAAACCTCCGCTACCTGCGCGTTGTAGCTGCCGCCCAGGCGACAGGCGATGCCGCGGCCATGTTTCTTCGGTAATGGCTTGCCCCAGCCTGAGGATTCTGCCGCCAATTCCAACACGCGCCGCAGCCGAACCGTTTCCGGCGATTTGTCAGTCAGCAACTCCCTCCGAAACTGCAGCGGATCGCGGCCGCTGGCATCGGCCAATTCGTCCATGAAACATTCCTTGGCAAACGGTGTGTACGACGACGCCACAGACCGCCACCACGAGCGCGGTACCACCGACTCCGCCGGCGAGTAGTCGATCCGGAAGTTAGGGATCGCATAGGGCGTGATATCGGCGCCGTACCATTCCAGTGCGGCAACCGTGGCCGGGTCTTTCAATGTTTGCGGAGACTCCGCGTACCCGGTGTAGAGGTTCGACGCGGCAATAGGGGTTGTGACTACACGCGTCGACCACGCCACAACCTTGCCCTCATCATCCAACCCCGCCCGGAGGCGCTGGTAGTTGTAGGGCCGGTAGAAGTCATGCTGCATGTCATCTTCCCGCGTTCGCACCAACTGCACAGGCTGCTTAGCTTCCTTAGCGACTTGCCACGCTTCGGCAGCGTAGTCCCACTGGTATCGTCGGCCGAACGAACCGCCGGAAAGCGCCATATGAACGATGACTTTGTCCGATGGCAGCCCGGAAAGCGCCGCAATCTCACTCTGCACTTCGTCCGCAAACTGGGTGGGTGACCACACTTCGATCTCGCCATCACGCACGTGAACAGTAGTGTTCATCGGTTCCATCGTGGCGTGTGCCTGGAACGGCGATTCATAACTCGACTCGAGCTTTTTGACGCCGCCGGCCAAAACACCGGACGCGTCGCCGCGATCGACAGCAATAAACGTGGGAGGGCCTACCGCTTGCTTCATCACAATGTGATGCAACACTTCGCTGCTTTCGTCCGCGGCCGATCCCTCGTCCCATTCGAGTGCAAGTGCCTTGCGGGTCTTGATAGCTGCCCAGGTCGACTCCGCAACTACCGCTACGCCTCCTGCCGTGTTGTAGTGTCGCGGAAGCGGCGGCACCGGGAAGATCGCGCGAACTCCTGCTACCGCCCGTGCTGCAGTGTCATTGAAACGCTTGAGCTTCCCGCCAAAAGTGGGGGAACGCGCAATCACAGCAAACAGCATGCCTGGAACCCTGACATCAATGCCGAATTGCGCGCTGCCGTCTACCTTGCTGGGTACGTCTGTGCGCGGAATCGGCGTGCCAATCACGCGAAAATCCTTCGGATGCTTTAGAGAGACTTCGTCAAGATTTATGACCGGGAGCCTGGATGCCGCTTCGACCAGCTTGCCGTACCTAACGCGCCGGCCCGTGGGAGTATGTACAATGCTGCCGTTCTCCGCCCGGCAGTCGCTCTTTCGTGCCCCCCATTGCTGGGCCGCCGCCATGATGAGCATTTCGCGCGCCTGCGCCCCGGCCTGCCGCATCGGGGTGAACGTGTTTTGCACGCCTCCGCTTCCTCCGGTACGAAGGCCTGCATAGATCGCCGGAATCGTTGGGGCTTGCTCCACGTGAATGGCCGAGCAATCCACCTCCAATTCCTCAGCAACCATCA
This sequence comes from Terriglobales bacterium, assembly GCA_035691825.1. Taxonomy (GTDB): domain Bacteria; phylum Acidobacteriota; class Terriglobia; order Terriglobales; family Acidobacteriaceae; genus Gp1-AA122. The sequence continues at coordinate 15,296 of DASSIO010000060.1, forward strand.
TCGTTGTGTAGGTCCGAGAGCCTTGCCCTAGTTCCGGTTTCTCCACCAGAACTGTAATCTCGTCATCGCTGGTGATTCTTAGCCACGCATTGGGCTTGAAAATTTGAGCGTGATCCTCACCGCGTACGGGCAGATGAAAGGCAAGAACCAGCGCGGCCACCGACCCTGAGGTGGTCTTCAGGAATTCGCGCCGGCTGACTTGTTCGGGAAACGTCATCAGGCATTCAGTTCAGCTGCGCGCTCAATGGCGCGACGAATTCTCTGATAAGTTGCACAGCGGCAGATATTCCCGCTCATAGCCTGGTTGATCTGCTCGCGGGTCGGGTGCGGAGTTTTGGCCAGGAAGGCCGAAGCCTGCATGATTTGTCCTGACTGGCAATAGCCGCACTGCGGCACCTGCTCAGCGATCCAGGCCCGTTGCACGGGATGGCTTCGATCGGGCGACAAACCCTCAATGGTTGTAATTTTCTTTGCTCCGACAGAGCCCACCGCTGTCTGGCACGATCTCCGCGCCTGGCCGTCGAGATGCACGGTGCATGCGCCGCACAGTCCCATGCCGCAACCGTATTTCGTCCCCGTTAGCCCGAGCGTGTCGCGCAAGACCCAGAGCAGCGGCGTATCCGCGGCCACATCCACCCGGTGGATTTTTCCATTGACAGAAATTGCTATGTCACTCATAAATCTCCAGCCGTTCTCGGGCTCAAGCTACCGCAATGTCTTTGGAGCAGGGAATACCTTTGGGACGAATCGTAGATGGCGCAGGGCCGAGCGTAGTGTGAGGAGTGCAGTGGTTCAACTCCGATGCAATTCCGCCATGGCATTCTTGTGGAATGGCATTAAACCCTTTCTTGTAGAATTGCAGGGCTCGGCCGTGTCAGTCGGATCGGGCAACCCGTGATCGCAGACGATGTAAAAACCAGAGGAATTTTCGACTTCAGCTATGGAATGGACCTCATATCTACGTCATGCGTTCGGAACCGCACGCAAGAATTATGGCTTCAGCTTGGCGGTGATGATTACTCTTGCTGTCGGCATCGCTGGCAACACGGCAGTGTTCACCCTGACCAACGCCACGTTGCTGCGAAAACTGCCCTATGTGCGACCGAATGAACTCGTTTTGCTCGATCCCCTTCGCCAGGTCGAGCGTACTTCCAACAGCTTTACGCTCACACGCTACGAAATGATTCGCGATCACGCGCGATCAATTTCGGATATTGCGGTAGCGACTGAAGATACGCTGAACCTGAGCGGAGCCGGCGCGCCGCAACAGGTTCCGGTAGACCGCGTCTCTGGCAATTTCTTTCACACCCTCGGCTTGCAGGCCCAGCTGGGGCGGCTGTTTGACGACCGCGACGCCCGCCCGGAAAGTCCAACGGTGGCCGTCCTCACCGACCAATTCTGGCGCGGCTCTTTCGGTGCAGACCGCAGTGTAGTAGGACGCACGGTCCAATTGGGAGGAGCGCCTGCCACCATCGTTGGCGTGCTGCCCCCCAATGCGGAATTTCCGTTCATCACCTCTGCTGATATCTGGATTCCCCGCTACTTCGAGCTGAGCCTCTTCACGCCGCAGCGCCTGCGCTTGGGCGTGGGTTACCTGACGGCAATTGCGCGACTGACGCCGGGCACCACTCCAGAAGCAGCGGCTTCCGAAATGCGAGTGCTGGACCGGCAGTATGCCGAATCCAATCCCTCGGCTCCGGATGCCAGCGGAATCGAGACCACAGTCACGAACCTGCGGAAGGCCACTACGGCAAATCTGCGCAGCCGCTTGTTTTTGCTGTGGGCCGCCGTTGCTCTTGTCTTGTTGATCGCCTGCGCTAATGCCGCCAACCTGCTGCTCTCGCGAGCGCTAGCCCGCAGCCGGGAGATGGCCATCCGCATCGTTCTGGGCGCGCACCGTAGCGCCATCATTGCGCAGCTCCTCGCAGAAAGCTTGGTGCTCGCTTCCGCAGCCGGCGTGCTGGGTTTGTTGTTGGGCGTCGGAGCCATTGGCGCGGCAAAGAAGATCGCGCCCGCCCAGCTCGCCAATATTCCAATAACCCTGGATAGCCGCGTTCTGCTGTTCACGCTGTTCGCCTCGGTTTTTACCGGAGTCGTTTTCGGTATCGTGCCTGCCCTTCGCGCCTCGCGTCCCGACTTGGAGGCGTCCTTGCGCGCTGAGGGGACATGGAATACGACTACGGTTGGACATGCGGTCGTTCGTAACGGATTGGTGATTGCCCAGGTCGCCCTTTCTCTCCTGCTGCTGGTCGGGGCGGGGCTTCTCTTGCACAGCTTCTCCCGCCTGCTGCATGCCGACGTAGGCTTCGATCCCACGCACGTCTTGACCATGAACGTGTCTTTGCCGACTGTGAAATATTCCAGTCCACAGCAGCAAGTGGCGTTCTTCGACGAAGTGCTGCGGAAAGTTTCGGCTGTCCCGGGAGTTCGCTCGGCCGCCATCTCTTGCGCGCTCCCTCCCATGAGGAAACGGGAGACACCGCTGTTGCCCGAGGGACAGCCAGAAGTTCCATTGCAGGAACGTCCGGTGATTCCTATCGAGATGATCAGTCCACGCTGGTTTACGACGATGGGAGTACCGTTACGTACAGGCCGCGATTTCAGCGAAGCAGATATTGCGACGTCGCCTAAAGTGGTGATCGCGAACGAGGCCTTCGTGCGCCGCTTCTGGCCGAATCAGAACCCGATCGGCAAGCATGTCGTCGTGGGCCGCCAGGCTGCTTCCGAGGTTGTCGGTGTCTCGGGCGACGTACCCAACAACGGGCTGGGCGCCGATCCGCAACCACAGCTCTATCTGCCCTATGCCCAAGTCCCTTGGAGCAGCATGAATCTGCTGGTGCGAACCAGCGTAGCGCCCATGTCTGTTCTCAACAGCGTCCGGCAGCAGGTGCTTGCTGTTGATCCCGACCAACCCGTGTCAGCCGTCGCGACGGCGGAGAAACTGCTCGACAACGCCCGCTCTGATCTGCGCTTCACCACCGCCTTGCTGGGCGCATTCTCGGGCCTCGCCTTTGTCTTGGCACTGATTGGGCTGTATGGGGTTCTTGCCTACTCGGTCGCGCAACGCAGCCGCGAGCTGGCGATCCGAGTCGTCTTGGGAGCCAGCGTCCCCACCGTCATGCAGCTGGTTTTTTCTCAGGGACTTGTGCTGGTCGGAATCGGGTTGCTCGCGGGCATAGCTGGTTCTCTGGCCGCATCTCGCCTGATGGCCAGCATGTTGTACAAGGTCAGCGTCATTGATCCGGCTTCCTTCGGTTTGGCCATTGCCTTGTTCTTGCTCGCATCGGGCTTAGCTATGTATCTTCCCGCGCGCCGCGCCGCCCAGGTGAAAGTGTGGGAGTCGTTGCGCTGAGCCGCCCTTCCCAACCTTGCGCATAGCTCCCGCTCATGACCGATCTTTGCCCCTCGGCAGCAACAGTGTCACAAAACTCGGGGGTCCCGGTCTTAACTGACGATCTCGCATGCAGCTTGAGGCTGCGATGGCCCGAGCGCTTCCCCCGGCACGTCCGGCCGAGGTATTCGTACGCCTCGGCCTGGCCCTGCAAGATCTGATTTGTTGGCAAGATCGGCCGCCTGGCAGTGTTACTTCGATGGAAAAACGTGAAACTTTGCTGTGTCCCCAACATCCGATAGAGCATGGCCCAGCAAAATGCGTCACAGCCGGTGACCGAATTATCAGTTGACACCGAAATCAACACCGGCAGCAGTCTCGATCAGCCTCTCGACCGGCTGGAGGCATTTCATAATCATCGTGGCCTTCTATTCTCCATCGCCTATCGCATGCTCGGCAGCGCCGCCGATGCCGAAGACATTCTTCAGGAGACTTACATCCGTTGGCAGCAATCCCATGATTTTGAAATTCGCTCCCCCAAAGCTTTTTTGGTTACGATCGCCACCCGCCTGTGCATCAATCATCTCCAGTCAGCGCGCGTGAAAAGGGAAGAGTATTTTGGCTCGTGGTTGCCTGAGCCAGTTTTGACCGATTTCATGGACAAATCCTTATTTGCCTCTCCTGCCGATGAATCTCTCTCCGTGGCATTCCTCATGCTCTTGGAGCGCTTGACCCCTCCCGAACGGGCAATCTTCATCCTGCACGAAGTGTTTGATTACGAATACCCGCAGATCGCGCAGATTCTCGAATTAAGCGAAGCCAACTGCCGGCAGGTTTTGCACCGCGCGCGGCAACACCTCAAGGCCGGCAGGCCGCGATTTGAGGCGCCCCGAAAAAAACAGGAAGAACTAATCGAGAACTTCCTTCAGGCCTCAGCGCAAGGCGACATGCAGGGGCTTCTGGCCATGTTCTCCAAAGACATCGTTCTCTACGCGGATGGCGGTGGAAAAGCGACCGCCGTGCCCAATCCAATTTATGGGTCGGACAATGTCGCGCGATTCGTGCTCGGAGGTCGAAAGAAGTTCGTCCCTGCCGAGGTGGTAAGCAGAATCGCTCAGGTCAATGGCCGCCCGGGAATTGTTACTTATCTCCACGGCAGCCCCTTTGCGGTGATCAGCATGGAGATAAGCGAGGGAGTGATTCGAAATATCTACATCGTCAGGAACCCGGACAAGCTGGCGCGCCTCCCGATCATGTAGTCGAGTGCGCCAGCATAGCCTTGTCAGCGTGCCTCGCGCGCAAGTCTCGCTTCTCATTTTTCGATTCGCTTCAGACAAAACTCTCTACCGCTTTGAACACTGAAACAAATCCCTGAGTCGCTGTCACAAGTTGGATCTGCGCCGGTCTTAGGGGCAGGTGTTGAAACTTGTGCGCCAGGGAGGCGCTGACGACCATGATCAAGCAATCTGCGGAACAATGGCGGCCGAACAGCACGATCCAGAGCAGCGCAGTTCGTGACCCTCTGTCCTTGGCTCGATCTCAGCGCGATACAAACTCTCACCGTACTCTGCCTCTGCTCGGTCGGCCGGACTGGCTTCCGGAAGATGTTTGGCCATTTCAGACCCGCGCTCTCGAGATTGACGGCAGGAGGATCGCTGTAACCGACGTGGGGAGCGGCCCTGTCCTGCTTTTCGTCCATGTGGGGATGTGGTCGTTTGTGTGGCGCGATGTCATCTTGCGTTTGGCGTCGGATTTCCGCTGCATCTGCTTCGACGCCCCCGGTAACGGTCAAAGCGAGCGCCTGCCAGTTAAGAGCATCAGTCTCACTGGCGCCGCCCGGGCCGTTAGCGCGATTGTCGAGAGTCTCGATCTTCATGACGTCACCCTGGTTTTTCACGATCTGGGAGGTCCTTCGGGCCTGGCCGGCGCCGCCAAAGTTTCAGAACGCATTCGCGGACTTTGCGCGGTCAATGCGTTCGGCTGGAGACCCTCGGGAGCGGCGTTTCGTGGAATGCTCGCGCTCATGGGCAGTACAGTCATGAGGGAATTTGATGTCGCCACCAAGTTCCTTCCCCGCATTACCAGGAGCAGATTCGGTGTCGGACGCCACTTCGACGAACGCAGCCGGGCCGCTTTTTATGCTGGCATTGGCAGGCAGGGTGTTCGTGCCTTCCATGCTTACCTGCACGACGCTCGAAGTTCCACGATCTACGATCAGGTACAAAGCGCGCTGACAGGTCCATTGCGCGTGTTGCCGATGGTTACGATATTTGGCGAACGCAACGATCCTCTTGGATTTCAGCCCAGGTGGAAACAGCTTTTTCCTGACGCCGAACAGGTTGTCGTGCCCAAAGGCAATCACTTTCCCATGTGCGATGCGCCCGACCTGGTGGCCAACACGATCAGAAAATTTCACCGCGAGCGAGTGCTTCCCGCGCTGAGCTGAACACGATCCCCACTTATAGGACTACGGACAGAACCCCAATCCGCCCATGCTGTCCGTGGAATCGCATCGCCTTTTCGGCCATCGCGTTCCGCTGCGTTCTGACTTCCGGAATTAAATAGACAATTAGCCTATCGACTAAGTATAATGCGGGACAATCAAGTCCAGGAAAAGCCTTTGGCCAGTTGGCGCGCTGGCTGTCGCTTCAAACCAGCTGCAACTGTATCTGGACCTGAAGAGCGCCTCTGGCTTCAAATTGGAAGAGTGAGAACCAGGAATGTCGATATACGGAAAAATCGAATCTTTGAACATTACCCTGCCGCCGCTTACCGCTCCGGTTGCCGCTTTCGTGCCCTACGCTCGCAGCGGAAATCTGGTTTATCTTTCCGGGCACATCGCGAAAATCGATGGCAAACCCTGGGTCGGACAGCTGGGCCGTGAACTCACCACCGAGCAGGGAAAGCTGGCGGCGCGTGCCGTCGCCATTGATTTGCTCGGCACCTTGCATGCCGCCGTTGGTGACCTGGAACGAGTTCAGCGCATTGTCAAACTCATGGTGCTGGTCAACAGCGATCCGAGCTTTATAGAACAGCATCTGGTTGCCAACGGCGCTTCACAGCTTCTGGTTGAAATTTTTGGAGAAAAGGGCAAACACGCCCGCGCCGCTTTTGGGGTTACTCAGATTCCCTTTGGCGCCTGTGTTGAAATCGAGCTGGTCGCCGAAGTCCAATGAGGCAAACTGGGGTACAGTAGTTTGCTCCTGAGGACTCCACATGAAAGCAATTCGAGTGCACCAGTTTGGCGGGCCGGAGGTTTTGCAGCTGCAGGAAGTCGAAGTTCCACGCCCCGGCAGTGATGAAGTGCTCATTCGAGTCAAAGCTGCCGGCGTGAATCCCTACGACACGTATATGCGCTCCGGCGCCTACGGCGCCCGTAATCCCAATCTTCCTTACACGCCCGGCTCGGATGCGGCCGGCACGGTGGAAGAGGTGGGCGCAGCTGCCGGCCATCTGAAGACCGGAATGCGTGTTTACACTACCGGAACACTGTCCGGGGCTTACGCGGAGTTTGCCTTATGTAAGCCTGATCAGCTGCAACCGCTTCCGGAGCGGATCACATATGGTCAGGGCGCCGGCATTTATGTGCCCTACGCCACAGCCTATCGATCTCTATTCCAGCTTGCTAACGCCAAACCCGGTGAGACGATTCTGGTTCACGGAGCCAGTGGTGGAGTCGGCATCGCCGCTATCCAGTGGGCTCGGGCCGTCGGGCTGAAAGTGATTGGGACTGCTGGCACCGAAAAGGGCATGCAGTTGATTCGAGAACAGGGTGCAGAGCACTGTTTCAACCACCGCGCCCCCGATTATCAGCAGAAGATATTGGACGCTACGGCCGGGCGCGGCCTGGATGTCATCCTGGAAATGCTTGCCAACGTGAATCTCGGCCACGACCTCAAGATGCTTGCTCATCGTGGCCGCGTTGTCGTGGTCGGCAGCCGTGGCGACGTGCAGATTACTCCTCGCGACCTCATGGCACGGGAAGCGCGCATCCTGGCGGTTTTCCTTTGGAGTATTCCGGCCGACGATGCCATCGAAGTCCATGCTGCGCTTCAGGCCGGGCTAAAGAACGGGAGCCTGCAACCCATCGTGGGATCGGAGTTGCCGCTCGCGTCCGCGCCGGAGGCGCATCGCCGCATTTTGGAACCGGGTGCCCTCGGCAAGATCGTTTTGATCCCTTGAATCGTCGGACGGAGCCTCATGGCAGAAGACACCTACGCCCAGCTGATTCGTTTGCTCGATGATCGCGGAGCGCGCTATCGCCTCATCGATCATCCCCCCGAAGGAAGAACTGAACTCGTAAGCCCGATGCGCGGGCACGACCCTCGCCTCGCGGCGAAGTGCATGATTCTCATCGTCAAGCTTGGCAAGAAAACGACGAAGTATGTTCTCGCCGTCGTACCCGGCGACCGCCGTGTCGATCTGGGTGCTGTGAGAAGCCTTTTCGGTGCTACCTATGTCTCCTTCGCCTCCGCCGACGTTGCCGAGCGGCTTGCGGGAAGCGCGGCAGGAACCATCCTGCCGTTTGCAATGAACCCCCAGTTGGAACTTATTGCTGACCCATCCCTTGCCGGTTTGGATCTCCTTTATTTCAATGCCGCCCGGCTCGATCGCTCCCTGGAGTTGAATACCAGGGACTACTTCGCGATTGCCAAGCCGCGTATGGAACGCATTGCCGAGCCTCGGAAGGAAATCGCATGAGCGCTCGTCGCTCCATCGGAAAGCTCTTGATTCGGCCGATTAGCGCCGGCGATCGCAACATTTGGGCGCCTCTTTGGAAGGGTTATCTGGATTTCTATGCCAAGCGCATACCGGAACAAACAACTGATTTCACCTGGAAGCGCCTGACTCGAACCGGCGAGATTCACGGATTTATTGCTGTCGACGGCGCCGGGAACGGTTTGGGCCTGACTCACTATTTCTTTCATCCTTCCACCTCGACCATCGGCGGTAACTGCTACCTTCAGGACCTGTTCGTCTCTCCCTCCGCGCGCGCTCGGGGAATAGGGCGGCAGCTGATCGCAGCCGTGGTCGAGGCTGCCAGAAAGAAGTACGTTGCGGTAGTGTACTGGCAGACAGAAGAGTTCAATATGACCGCGCGCCGGCTTTACGAGCGGGTGGCAAAGAGGTCCCCGTTCATTCGTTACAACATCGAACTTTAACGGGGTCAAGCGAACCAGGAACCAATAACCGTTCAATGCCCAAACCCACTATTACCTTCGACACGCTATGCGAGGTCGGGCGCAATTTTCCCGGAGTGGAACAGGACGTCGCCTACGGAAAGCCTGCGCTCAAGCTCAACGGCCAGATTCTGGCCTGCGTTCCTGCCCACCGCTCCGCCGAGCCTGGCTCTGTAGTGGTTCGCGTTGATATTGCCGACCGGAATGAGTTGCTTGCCGCCGCTCCGGAGACGTATTACGTTACAGATCACTATTGCAACCACAGTTCCGTGCTGGTCAGACTCGATCGGCTCGACCTCGGAACGGCGAGAGACCTGCTCGGAGTGGCCTACAAGTTCCTGAGCAAGACGAATGCGGCGAAAAGAAAAGCCAAACGAAAATCACGAGGCTGAAAACGTCTCTACGCTATTCGACTAGAAAGGGCGGCAGGGTACCGAACGATAACTCCTAGGCCGCTTCGTTCTTGTCCGCCTTGAGTCGCTCGAGCGCATCTTCAAGCTCTTTCTCGAGTTTCCTGTGGTCTTCTTTGGCCCGATAACCGAGTGGGTTCTCGGCTTCTGGTTTGACGTCGTGAAGCGCAAGCCCCGCCAACTTGAGCAAGCGTGCCTGCTCATCCGAAGAAAGTGTGGAAATGGGGTCGAGGTCCCCACGTTCATGTTTCACGACATGTAATTTCCGCTTATGAGGCACAGATGCTTCCAGACAAGTAGCCTACAGCCTAGCCCAACCTTGGCTTATGTCCCATACCGAACATGCTGTAGTTTGTCAGGGTCGGTGCCCGATTAAGCAGAGTACCTCGGAGGCAAGCAGAGTACGTTGGGGGCGGAATTCCGTTCTCATCACGGATAGCAACTCCGGCTATCCGAAGGTTGAAAAGAGCCGAGCAGCATTTGGGGTGGGAGATGGGAATCGAACCCACAACGTCCGGAGCCACAGTCCGGTGCTCTGCCAGTTGAGCTACTCCCACCGCGCCTCTCGATTATAACAAGCTCGCCTCTGGCTGCTGCTGGGTCATACAATGTATGGCTCCGAAGCCCCAAATCAGGTCGCCGGAATAGATTCCCACCACCTCGCGATCGGGGAAAAGATCGCTCAGAATGTTCAGCGCGATGCGATCGTTCCGGTCATTAAACACCGGAACCAGCACCAAACCATTTGCGATATAGAAATTCGCATAACTCGCGGGAAGGCGGCGGCCTTCAAACACGACAGGACCGGGCATTGGAATTTCGACCACCTGGAGAGGTCTGCCATCCTGATCTGCCGCTGCCCGGAGGCGTTTTAGATTGTCCTGCAACGGCATCCGATTGGGGTCTTTGCCATCGCGCTCAACCATCGTGATGACTGTTCCCGGACCGACGAATCGGGAGATGTCATCAACGTGGCCATGCGTGTCATCGCCAACAATTCCACTGCTCAGCCAAATGACACTGGTTATGCCCAGATAGTCGCGGAGAATTTTCGCGTAATCCTCGCGGCCCATGCCTTTGTTCCGCCGCTGCTCGGGGCTGAGCAGGCATTCCTCGGTGGTAAGCAGCGTGCCGCGACCGTTGACGTCGATTGAACCGCCTTCGAGCACCACCCGATCCTTCCCGAATACTGGCCGGAGTTCTTGTGTCCCTGCTGCTTCCGCCATGCGACTGCCGAGAGCTTCGTCCTGCTTCCAATTTGGGTACTTTGCCCAGGCGTTGAAGCGCCACTTTACAGCTTTGAGGCTTGTCTCCGGCCCGATGCCGATTGGACTTTTCGATCTGTGGGCGTCTCCCTGGTCGCTGACGAAGATGCATCCAGAATCCCGCAACCAGACTCGATTGGTCGGCCAGCGATGGAATCGCACATTTTGCGACAAGGCATTCGCGCGAGCGAGGATTTTCTTGGCTTGCTTCTCGGCAGTGGCGCCTTTGACCACTAGCTCAACCTTTTCATGCTTCGCCAACTGGCGAATGATTTCCGCATACACCCAGGGAATTGGCTCGAATTTGCCTGGCCAGTCGTCTCTGTAATGCGGCCAAGCCAGCCAGGTTGCCGCGTGCATTTCCCACTCGGCGGGCATACGAAAACGGAGAGTGGCTGCTTGCTGCGAGGATTTATGAGTAGGCAGGTTCGATGCTTTCATCAATCCAGTAACCGGTTGGTGATTGGGGCGTAACTGTCGATGCGGCGATCGCGCAAAAACGGCCAGTTGCGCCGTATGTCTTCCATTTTTCCGAGATCTACTTCGCCGATCAAAATTTCTTCTTTGTCGTGGGCCGCCTCGGCAATGACCTTTCCGAAGGGATCGCACAAGAACGATCCACCCCAGAACTCCAGTCCCTGGCCAGGCGCGGAGTTGCCGCGAATGTTGCCGGTCTCAAATCCAACGCGATTGACCACGCCCACGTAAACTCCGTTAGCGATTGCATGAGCCCGTTGGATAGTTCGCCAGGCGTCATGCTGAACTTCGCCAAATTCGGCCTTTTCGGCGGGGTGCCAACCAATCGCGGTCGGATAGAGGAGGATGCTGGCGCCTTGCAAGGCGGTTAGCCGGGCTCCTTCCGGATACCACTGGTCCCAGCAGACCAGGGTTCCGATCCTTCCTACCTGCGTATCGTGTGCGCGGAATCCCAGATCGCCCGGGGTGAAGTAATACTTCTCATAGTAGAGCGGATCGTCGGGAATGTGCATTTTGCGGTAGGTGCCCCGCAGAACACCATTGCTGTCGAACACCGCGGCGGTGTTGTGATAGATCCCGGGAGCGCGTTTTTCGAACAAAGACGCGACCAGCACGACTCCGCTTCGCCGAGCCGCCTCAGAAAGCTTTGCTGTAGTTGGGCCGGGAATTGGTTCCGCCAGATCGAACAAGGACGCGTCTTCCCGCTGACAGAAATACTGAGTCTGAAACAGTTCCGGCAGGCAGACGACTTGGGCGCCACGCTGCGCTGCGCCGAAGACCCGCTGCAGCGCTTTCTGCAAGTTGTCATTGGGCTCTGGGCCACAGGACATCTGGACCAAAGCAACTTGGAATTTTTGCAGGGCCAAGTGCTGCTCTCCAGGGAATTCGAGGCCCTAGAATATCAGAGGAAGTCAGGAGTCAGCAGTCCGTGACTCGAGCAGCATTAGCCGCGGGCCGGTTCAGGAAAACTGAAAGCTGATAGCCGACAGCTCGATTCGCCACTTTCCTGTTACATTGTTTAGTCTCCTTCACAATCCTGTTCCGGAGGATAGTACGTGAAGCACAGCAACGACGATGGCGCCGGCATCGACCGGAAGCTGCACAATCCTATTGAAGACCGCTTGACACCGCTGGAGCCGCTGGATCTGGGCCGCATTCACTCCATCGACGAACTCGTGCGCGCCATGGCCAAAACAGCGTTTACAGGACGGCAATTGGGCGAGGCGGCAGACGTGTTGGAAGCCATGGCTCGCGATAAGGATTGCTTCAAAGTCATGACCCTGGCCGGCGCGATGACCGTCGCCAAGCAAGGCCTGATCATTACTGAACTGATCGACCGGGGAATTGTGAATGCGATCGTGTCTACCGGCGCGCTTATGGCGCATGGGCTGGTCGAAGCCACGGGCCGGGCGCATTTCCGCTACAACCCTGGGGTCAGCGACGAAGAACTTTATGAGCAAGGCTACAACCGCGTCTACGACACGCTGGAGCCGGAAACGAACCTGGACGAGGTCGAGCAGGTCATGTTCGATTTGCTCGCGAAATGGAATCACGAAGAGGTGCTCTGTTCCCACAAACTCAATCATTACATCGGCAAGTACCTCAGTGAGAGAGTCAAAGAGCGGGGCATTCTTAAATCTGCGTACGAAAAGGGCGTGCCCGTCTTCGTGCCCGCGTTTACAGATTCCGAGTTAGGACTGGATTTCGCCCTGGCCAACCGCGCGCGGGACAGCAAGAGACAACCTCGGCTGAAGTTCGATCCCTTTCTCGATCTCGAGCATTTTGCCGAGACTCTGCTGAAACAGAAGCGGCTTGGCATTTTCACGATCGGCGGCGGTGTGCCACGCAACTGGTCTCAGCAGTTCGGCCCGTTCATCGAGCTACGCCACCGGCAACTCGGCGAGAACATTCCGTTGAAGCGCTATCACTACGGCCTGCGCATCTGTCCCGAGCCGGTTTATTGGGGCGGGTTGTCGGGAAGTCCCTACAGCGAGGCCGTCTCCTGGGGAAAATTTGTTCCCCCGTCCGAAGGCGGCATGTTCGGCGAGGTCTTCGTGGATGCAACCGTGGGACTGCCCCTAATCGTCGCGGCCGTTCTGGAGCGTCTGGACAAGGAACGAGGAGCAGGTCCCCGTAAGAAGAGCGCAGTCACCCACAAGTAGGAAGCTGGAGAATGGAATGCGTGTTCACGTGCCCCTGTTTATTGCGACCGGGGAACTGCTTCGAGTCGACGTGAGAACGGCCCATTATCTCGAACGGGCCCGCAGCGGCATAAAGCGTATTGCCTGAGCGATCACTAGCATGATATTGCCGAGCCTGAAATTGTGTTTGCAGTGCTGCAACCGGCCCGAGCCGCACAGCTTTACTTCCCTAATGTAGATTTATGACAATGCGCACCGCTGCTACCGTCTTCGCCATCCTTCTGGTTTGGGCCGCAGCACAGCCGCGAGCCTCTGCGCAGCAGATCACCGCGAAGCTCCGTCCTGCCGAGACGCACATTGAGATTACCCTCCCAGCGACCATGCACACCGTCCACGGCAGTTTTCGACTGAAAAGCGGAGTCATTGATTATGACCCAGCAACCGGAACTGCCAATGGAGAGATTGTGGTGGATGCGGCCAGTGGAAAGACAGGCAATGAAGGCCGGGACAGAAAAATGCACCGCGAGGTGCTGGAGAGCGAGAAGTACCCACGAATTGTCTTCCGGCCCCGGAAGATTTCCGGCGACCTGTCAGTGAGGGGCGGCTCCACTCTGCAGATGGAAGGCACATTTGAATTGCACGGTACTGATCACCCATTCTCAATGACCGTTCAGGTACAGTCGGCAACGAATTCTCTGACCGCAAGCACACGTTTCATGATTCCGTATGTTGAATGGGGCATAAAGAATCCAAGCACATTTTTGCTCCACGTGAGCAACAAGGTGGATGTCGTCGTTACCAGCGTGGCCGACGTCGTTCCTGGCGGTCAATATAAGGGCTCTGACCACTGAGTAGCACAGCCTGCTATCAATCGTGAGGAATTCTGCATCTTAGCGGCCGCATGGACAGGAAAATCGCCATCCTGATCTTGGCCTTGTTTCTAGGGCTGGCTGTGCGAGTCCAAAGCTTGTCGGTTCTGTCCCACGAGGAAGTTATCGACATCATGTGGGACTCTGATATCCGGCCGGCGATCCTGCGGCGTTTTCCGGCAGCAACTCCTGAGCAGATGAAGCGGGCTCACGCGTTTGCCTATGGCGGGTCGGTTGTACAGGACGTGGGCTACTACCCGCTGGGGAATCGCACATTCACCAACTTCCTGCATTACGTGAGAACTGGCGATTTTGTCGCATGGATGATTCGGGACGCGCGCGACATTGACGAGTTCGCCTTTGCTCTCGGGGCTCTGAGCCACTACGCCGTCGATAGCTGGGGCCATGCATCGGTGAACCTCGCGGTGCCAATCGAATATCCGGGTTTGCGGGCCAAGTATGGGGACTGGGTTACGTATGAGGAAGATCAGGACGCGCACCTGCGAACGGAGTTCAGCTTCGATGTGCTCGAGGTCGCGAAGCGCCGGTACAACTCCAAGCAGTATCACGATTTCATCGGATTTCAGGTATCAGAGGACCTGTTGGAGCGCGCCTTTCAGGATACATACGGCGTCCCCATGGATCAGTTACTTCACTATGATGACCTAACGCTCGAAACATTCCGATTTTCCGTTGCAAAGATTGTCCCGGAAATGACACAAGTTGCGCTGGCTACGCACAAGCCAAAAATTGCAGGCGAAACGCGTGATGCCGCACGGCAGGAATTCCTGTTCCATATTTCGCGCGCGGATTACGAAAAAGAGTTTGGCAGCAAGTACCGCCGCCCCGGAATTATTGCGAGAATTCTTGGATTCCTAATCAAGCTGATGCCCTTCGGTCCGGCCAAAGTCTTGGGCTACAGAAACCCAACACCGCAGACCGAGGATTACTACTTCCGCAGTATGAATAAGGCTTTGGCCGAGTACCGGCAACTTATCACGCAGGTCAATGCGGGCGACCTGCAGTTCGCCAATCGAAACCTGGACACCGGGCGCTTGACGCAAGCGGGCGAGTATCAGCTCGGTGACAAAACGTACGTGGCGCTTGTGAGTCACATCTCTCATGATCACTTTCGCCACATTACGCCCGCGCTGAAAGCAAATATTCTGGCGTACTTTTCGGGCGGCATACCCCAAAATGGCTCGGTAAACCCGAAAGACTGGAAGAAGGTTGAATTCGCTCTGGTCGAACTGAAGGAACTCTCCCCCACGGTGTTTCCTAAGCCCGCCGGCAGCAAGTCCCGATCGAAAGACTAGGAACTGGTGCCGTAACATCTAAGGTGCACAAATGGGACGCTTTGCATCGACAATTCCGTTTTACACGCGTTATCGCGAGCCTTATCCGCCTGCATTTTTTGACAAGATCGCATCGGAACTGCCTCTGAGCGGAAAAGAGCGACTGCTGGATGTCGCATGCGGACCGGGCCTGCTCGCGCTGGGATTAGCCCCGTTCGTTTCCTCCTGCACAGGGCTGGATCCAGAACCCGCGATGCTTACGGAGGCCGGAAATGCAGCCAAGCGGGCCGGAGTCCATTTGAAACCGATAGAAGGGAAGCTTGAGGAATTTACCCCGCCCGAAGCCTCATACGACGTGATCACGATCGGACGCGCCCTTCACTGGATCGACCGGGACAGGAGTCTACCCGTATTCGATCGAATCGTCGCTTCCGGCGGCCACATACTCGTGTGCCGTTCGGTGCCCTCCAATGCTCCGATGAATTCATGGGTCGATGCCTACAAGAGAGTGCGGCAAGCGTTTTCTGTCGAATTGGATGACAGACGCTACGAAAAGAATCCGGCGGATTGGTTCGCGGGCTCGCGTTTCCGCGAATTGCGCAAAATCCTGCTGACGACAAAACACCAAATCACGGTCTCAGATTTGATAGGCAGAGCATTATCGTATTCCATGACTTGTCCCGCTGTGCTCGGAGATCGACGTCAGGAATTTGAGACGGCATTGGTTGAGACGTTGGGACCGCTTTCTAAGAACGAGACCATCGAAGAGGAAATACTCACGCAAGCGGTTGTATTCCGGTGATAGAAAACGAAAACGCCACCTCGTGCGGAGGTGGCGTTGGCGAGCGGGTTTGGCTCTGTTCAGTCGGCCGCAGCGCGAGCGGCGGCATCGGCTTCCTGCGCTCCTGCGATCCGCATTCCGTAGAACGAGCGGTAGACGAAGATCCACGACAGAACGAAGAAGACTGCCGCCAACAAATGGCTAACGCCGGGCTCCTTGTCGGTAATGCTCACGGCCAGTTCGACGGCGAGCAACCCAAAAAGAGTGGTGAACTTGATGATCGGGTTGAGGGCGACGGACGACGTGTCCTTGAACGGATCGCCGACCGTGTCGCCGACGACCGTGGCCGCATGCAGATCGGTACCTTTCTGTTTTAACTCGACTTCCACGATCTTCTTCGCGTTATCCCAGGCGCCGCCTGCATTGGCCATAAAGATCGCTTGATACAGACCGAATATCGCGATCGAGATCAGATAACCAATGAAGAAGAAGGGCTCGACAAATGCAAACGCCAACGTGGCAAAGAATACGGCAATAAAAATGTTCAACATGCCCTTCTGCGCATAGCGGGTGCAGATGGCGACTACTTTCTTGCTATCGCTGACCGAAGCCTTTTCGACTCCTTCCAGCTTGATATTGGCCTTGATGAACTCGACCGCGCGGTAAGCGCCAGTGCTGACTGCCTGAGTCGAGGCGCCAGTAAACCAGTAGATCATGGCGCCGCCAGTGATCAATCCCAGAACAAACGGAGCATGCAGCAGTGAAAGCTTGTCCACGCCCGAGGTCAGACCGGCGGTGAGCGCCATGATGATGGAAAAGATCATGGTAGTGGCACCGACCACGGCAGTTCCGATCAGCACAGGCTTGGCTGTCGCCTTGAAGGTGTTGCCCGCGCCATCGTTGGCCTCAAGCAGGTCTTTGGCGCGCTCGAATTTCACATCCACCTTGTAATCGCGCTTGATCTCCTGCTCGATGTTGGGCACTTGCTCAATGAGCGACAGCTCGTACACGGACTGGGCATTGTCGGTGACTGGGCCATACGAGTCCACCGCGATGGTTACGGGCCCCATTCCCAGGAAGCCAAAAGCGACGAGGCCGAAGGCGAACACCGGAGCGGCGATCATAAGTTGCGACAATCCCATCGTGCTCACGTAATACCCGATTGCCATCAGGACGACCATGGCGAGTCCCAAGTAATAAGCGGAAAAATTGCCCGCAACGAATCCGGAAAGAATGTCGAGGGAAGCGCCGCCTTCCTGCGCCGATGTCACAACCTCTTTGACGTGCCGGGATTCGGTTGACGTAAACACTTTCACCAGTTCGGGGATGATGGCGCCTGCCAGTGTTCCACAGGAGATGATGGTAGCCAGTTTCCACCACTGGGTGGGGTCCCCGCCAATGTCCGGGATCATGAAATACGAGATGACGTAAGTGAAGACAATCGACACCAGCGACGTTATCCAAACTAGGGAGGTCAGTGGCGCTTCGAAATTCATCTCGTCAGCGTGGCTGTATTTTGCTTTTGCAATGGCTCCATTGAGGAAGTAGGCCAGCGCGGCTGCAATCAACATGACTACGCGCATGACGAAAATCCACACCAGCAATTCGACCTGCACGGTGGGATTTCTCACGCCCAGCAGAATGAATGTGATGAGCGCGACTCCAGTCACGCCATAGGTTTCGAACCCGTCCGCGCTGGGACCGACCGAATCGCCGGCATTGTCGCCGGTGCAGTCAGCGATCACGCCGGGGTTCCGGGCGTCGTCTTCCTTGATCTTGAAGACAATTTTCATCAGGTCGGAACCAATGTCTGCAATTTTAGTGAAAATGCCGCCGGCAATACGAAGTGCCGCGGCTCCGAGCGATTCACCGATTGCGAACCCTATGAAGCAGGGTCCCGCGTAATCCCCGGGAACGAACAGAAGAATGATCAACATCATGAGCAGCTCGACGCTGATGAGCATCATGCCGATGCTCATGCCGGCTTCCAGCGGGATTTGGTAGATCGGGTAAGGCTTGCCGGCCAAACCGGCAAACGCCGTCCGGGAATTGGCGAACGTATTCACGCGGATGCCGAACCAGGCAACGCCGTAACTGCCGGCCATCCCGATAATGCTGAAGGCAAGAATGATGGGCAGGGTTACAGCAACCGGTTTCTCGGGAACGGGAGCCAGCACGCCGAAGTACAGAATGATGATTACTGCGATGAATGACCAGAGCAACAATAGAAACTTGCCTTGGGTAACCAAATAGGTCTTGCAAGTTTCGTAAATCAGCTCCGAAATTTCACGCATGGAGCGATGTACTGGCAGGTTCTTTAGCTTGGTGTAGATGGCTAGGCCGAACAGGAGCCCGAAAACACAGAAGAGAATGCCGAAAAGAAGCAGCTTGTGGCCATCTATGCCTAGAAACTGAACGGTCGAAAGGTCGGGGACTCGAAGGCTGGCTTCTCCGCCGGTTTCCGGAGCTGGTTGCGCCAGAGCAGCCGCGGTTGTGAAACTGATCATACCCAGAATGGCGATGCCAATCTTTGCCGGAAAGCATCCTCGCGACGCAAGGGTTGCGAGCCAGGTGCGCATAGCGGTTCCTCCAGAACGAACTCTTTACTCAGGGATACGTGTATTGGGCACAAATCTCCGAAACGCACACGCGCCCGGCCAAACCGGGGGAGCGCATTGTCGGAGTTCCGAACACGCTTCCACTTCAAGACTTGACAGGAGTGCTGAGCTTGGCCGCGTCGGATCAGTATTGGTCCTGGTCAAAGTCGCAGCTTAGGCACACTACCGTGACCAGGATACAAAACACATTTTTATAACATTCCATGAGGAGTGGGTCAAACGCAGGCCAAAAATGGGAACACGCAACCAGGTCCGCTCTCAGGCGACACAGCTCTAAGGTTTCATCCCCAGTTGCCAAAACAGGAATGAATAGATGTCCGTGAACTCCTCGATCTGCTTGGAGACCGGCTTTCCCGCCCCATGACCCGCTTTGGTTTCGATCCGCAGCAGGATGGGCCGCGCACGGCTGGACCCATTCTTGGCCTCGGCCTGCATCAGAGCAGCCATTTTCTTCGCGTGCATCGGATCCACCCTCGTATCGGTGTCGGCAGTCATAAAAAGGATAGCAGGATACTCGATGCCGCGTTTCACATGGTGATATGGGGAATAGGCGTAGAGCCACTCAAACTGCTTGGGATCATCAGCCGACCCATACTCGGGGACCCAAAGTTTGGCGATCTGAAAATTTTGATATCGCAGCATGTCGAGCAAGGGCACCTGACAGACTACCGCGCGAAATAGGTCGGGGCGCTGCGTTATCATGGCGCCCATCAGCAAGCCTCCGTTGGAGCCACCCTGAATAGCAAGGTGATCACGATCGGTGTACTTCTGGGCAATCAGATATTCGGCCGCGGCGATGAAGTCATCGAAAACATTCTGCTTCTTTTCCAGCATGCCGGCCCGATGCCAGTCCTCGCCAAACTCAGCTCCGCCCCGGAGGTTGGCGACGGCGAATATTCCGCCGTGTTCCAGCCAAAGGTAAGCTGCGCGGTTAAAGTTAGGCGTCAGGCTGATGTTGAACCCACCATAGCCCGTCAGTAGCGTAGGGTTGTGGCCGTCCTGCCTAACCCCCTTTTTGTGCACCAAGAACATCGGCACACGTGTGCCATCTTTCGATTGATACCAGACCTGCTTGACTTCAAAGCTGGAAGAATTTATGGATGGCGCCTCAACTTTGGCCCATTCCGAGGATTGGCCGTCTTTAACGCTGTGGCGGTAAACCGAGGGCGCAGTGGTGAAGGACTGGAAGCCATAGAAGGCCTCATCATGGTCCCACGTTCCACCAATCCCAGCGACGGTACCGATTGAGGGAAGTGGAATCGCCTTCAAAAGCTTTCCATCCACATCGAACAGTTTCAGTTGCGAGCTTGCGTCCTTTTCATAAACTGCCAGGGCTTTGCCGCCGACGATGCGGATTGTCTGAAGCACGGCGTCGCTCTGCGGAACGATCTCTTTCCAGTTGGCTCGTGCCGCATTCTTGACGTCGGCGACAAAGACGTGGTAGCGCGGTGCATCCTCATTAGTAATTATGTAAACCTTGCCGTTATAGACATCACCTGCGTAGAGAAAGTTCTTCCCGTCGGTGATTCGAACCGGTGGCGCTGAGGCAGTCACGTCGGCGAGATAAAGCTCGCTCTTGGTCCAGCCCTGTTCAACATCGATCAGCAGCCAACGGCCATCGTTCGAGAGCGTGACGTTGGGCCAGTCCTGAGGATCCCGTCCTTCACCAAAGATTAAGGGATCGTCTTTGGAATCATCGCCCAAGGCATGATAGAAAACGTGCCGGTTGTACATTTCCTGGCCTTCCGGCACAGCCCCCTTGTGCGGGTAGCGTGTGTAGTAGAAGCCCGAATCATCCACTTTCCAGGCGATGCTGGCGGCACGAGTGCGGTCAATCCAATCGGGCAGCAGTTTGCCGGTCGCAGTTTCAATTACGTGTAGCGTGCTCATCTCCGAGCCGCTGGGAGAAGTTCCGTAGGCCACGTATTTGCCATCGTGACTAGGGGTCCACCAGTCCAGCGCGATCGTTCCGTCTGCCGCAAGCTGGTTGGCATCCACCAGAACGCGATCCTTGCCGTGCAGAGTTTCGCGAACGTACAGCACCGGCTGGTTCTGCATCCCTTCCCGGCGAGTGTAAAAGTAGTAATTTCCTCCCGGTTGAGGAGCGGTGATATTGCCGATCGTGAGTAGTTCTTCCAGGCGCCGGTTAATCTTGTCGCGCCCGGGTAGCGGGTCGAGAAGGCTGCGCGTGTACGCGAGCTCCTCCCGAACATAATCTTGAGTTTCGGGATTCTTCCCATCTTCGAGATAACGATAGTTGTCGACGATCTTGTGTCCGTGCAACATGTCCACGACCGGCTGGACCTTTGCTTTCGGAGGTCCGCTCGGAGAAGTATTGGTAGAGCTATCGTCCGTCCCCGCCGCGAACGAAACGATGAACGAGAAGAGTATAGCGAGCGCCAACACGCGCAAAACTCCTGTCATATACACCTCTGAATAGGTGCTGCCACAAAGCAGGTAATGGTACCAAATCGGGAAAGCGCAACGTGACGAAAGGAGTGGTTGCGCGGAGTTCAAATCCTCGCTGGCGGGATCAACGCGCGTACGCTGAGCACAGCCGCCAGCGCAGAGAACCAGTCGCGACTTTGAGAGCTACGAGTTATGAGCAGAATCTTTGAATGGAATCCGATGTACAGTGTGAAAGTTGCCAGCCTCGACCGGCAGCACGAGAAACTGTTCCGAATTGCAGACGAATTGCACGAAGCCCTGGGTCGTGCCCAAGGAAAAACCGTCGTGGATAGCAGCCTTAAGAAACTTATCGATTACACAATGATTCACTTTACCGCTGAGGAAGCGCTGCTAAGAAACGCTGCCTACCCCGAACTCTCGGCCCACGTCGCGGAGCACCGCAAGCTACGCTCCAGAATCGAGGGTCTCCGAGAGCAGTATGCCAAGGGAGACCGCGATGTCCCCGGCCGCATGATGACCTTCCTATTGGATTGGCTCAAGACTCACATTCTCAATGAGGACAAGCAATACGGCACTTTCCTGAATGCCAAGGGATTTCACTAGGATTTACGTACGATTTCACGGCAGTAGCTCGGGTCGAGATCACAGAGTAAAGGGAGCGCCGCATGTTGCAGAACATTCGGCGCTAGCCGGAGTTCTTCCAGGAATTACAGAGAAGTTGTTCAGCAGGTGCTGCGGGCCACGAGAAACTTTTACCTTCTGTTTGGGGATGGTATGATCGAGGTGGTGCTGCACGCGAGGGCGCCTTCCAACCACACTCCTCAGTAGCTCAATGGCAGAGCATCCGGCTGTTAACCGGAGGGTTGTAGGTTCGAGTCCTACCTGAGGAGCCATTCTTTTTCTACTGCGAATCAGTACGTACCAAGCGTATTTACGTGTGACTTCCAGGAGCGCGTCGGTGGACGCGAGCCGCTCGCCATTCTTGGAGTAGAAGAATGTCGCTCCAGCATACGCTACGTATGCTGGAGCGCACGGGCAATTTACGGGAGGTAGTAGCGGAAGGATGTGAACAGCATGTTGTCGTAGCCCTGGGGAGCCGAAGGGACGACCGAGGGTCCAGTTCCACGCCAGCTCACACGATCCACGTACGAGTACTGGGGCCCGAATTGAATCTTGCCTTTGGGGCCGCTGTAGATGTGGTACCAGAAGCCAAGCGTGCCTTCATAGACAACGCGCGTGTCGCCGGTGCAGTTCACCAGCGATCCAGGAGTGAAGCCATTGCCCGCTCCAGGGATCTGCTCCGTGAAGCAGCCACCATTGCTGAACAGTGGGGAGCCATAGCCTACGCCAACCGTCTTGACAGGTGGCCCAGCGCTGACTTTCGTGTATGCGGTTCGGCCGGCGTACTCAGCTCCGCCATTGAGGTACCAGTCCCACTTCGGCGAATGCCATTCAATCGTGCCTAAGCCCTGCAAGCTTTTAACCAAGGCCAGCGTGCCATCCGGGCGAACGGTCAGGTCCGGCAGCCCTGTAGTTCCGTAGCGGCCAACGCCGTCACCGGCGAGGACGTGAGCACCCAGATCGATATGTTTGTTGTATACCGAAACCCGAGCGTTCGCTCCGACACCGCCCCCGCTTCTGGAATCATTGAAAGCATTCACGCCGTTGGGAGTGGTCAGACCACCGCAAGGTTTGGTGCTCGAGGCACCGGCGCAAGGGTAGACGCGGTCGCGAAAACGGCTGAAAATCCCAAACACTTCGTAATGGCCGAAGCCAGGCTCGAAGGCGGCTTTTACTATGACATCGGGGCTTTGGTTGAAGGAATAGTTTGCCGTTGGATTGTACAAACCGCCACTTGTTCCAGGTGCTCCCAGTAGAAAGTTTGTCGAGTTGCCGTGGGCGGTCAAAGTGCTCTGAGGATTTTCGATGGATGCGCCGAGCCAGACCTTGTTGTCGAAGTTCTTGACGAGCCGCAGGCCATATTGACGAGCCCAGCTGAAGCCGATGTGGTACTGCGCGTCAATTGTCATAGGAAGCGCCTCGGTGCGGTTGTCGAGGCCCTTCTTGGTTTCCGTCACCAGGCTCCACATTTGCCCACCGGTGAAGCTGAAGCCGTTGTCAAATGCCGCCTGTCCCCAGATTTGCCGCTGACGCATCGTGTAGCTGTTGCTCTGGTTATTGTTCGAGGTGATCGCGGCGGATAGCCAGTCCGCCTCGTAGTAGCCGGACGCCTTGACGTTCTTCAGTTTGCCTTCGGCCAAGGCTGTAATGCGTGACTGACGTCCCGAGCCAAAGAATTCGCTGAGGTTATAGTTTGGCGAGCCGGGGAACGGCACAGTTGTGAACGGCGTATTCACGTCAGATGCCAACCCTCTTTGACGATAAACGGATTCTGCTGCGAGAAACCCACCCGGCGTAATGGTGATGCCCTTGAAGTGAATAGCTAGTGGACTTTCGGTTGCTTCCGCCACGTGTTTCTGTTGCTCTTGCAGGGCCAAAGCCGTATTCGTCGCATTCGCCTTCAGGTCGGTAACGTCGCTCTTCAGTGCGGTCACGGTCTGTTCCTGTTGTCCTGCCTGAGCGGTAGCCGCCTGGGCCTGGCTCTGAGCATTCGTGACCGCAGACTGGTTGTCGTTGACCTTCTGCTCCAATGCCCGAATCTGCTGGTCGCGGCTCTGCACGTCTGTCATGAGCTGCTGGATCTGCCGCTGTTGTGCGTCGATAGCCTGCTTCATTTCCTGCAGTTGCTGGGCAATTCCCGCCGAGGAGGAGGTCGCCCTCTTTGTCCTTCTAGTCGTTGTAGTCGCTGTTGTCGTAGTTGCGGCTTGTCCAGCCGGCTCAGCCAGGGCGCTCCCGGTAACGGCTAGCGACAGCGCAACTGCTAACAATCGTTTCATTTTTCCTCCCGCCAAGTTCTAGAAAGCTGTCTTGCGTTTTGAATGCTTTGCGTGACAGATGAGACTAATGGGAATGCCTATTCAGAATTATTACAATTGTGTGAATAGTGAATTAAATCTTGGTTACAATTTGTGCAAATTTAGTGATGAAGTGCACAGGCGAGCCGGCGAGCCGGATTCGCGTTCCGGGGCAGAACGAAACTCCCGATTTGGTTCCCAGATTGGAATTCAACATCAGAGAAAGTGGCTTCCGCCATTCAGAACTCAAGTCCTACGAACAACAAAGCTCGCCGAACCAATCCCCCAGATGCTGGCACACTAAATGCAATCGCATAAGCGAGATCCGCTCCAGAGATGAGTGAATTCATAAAAAGCCCGTGCTAAGCGGGGATAGCGAAGCTCTGCGCGGGGCGCGAAGGATCAATAGACATGCCGATTACCCTGTCAACGCCGCCTGCAGAGCGGACGCTACTTGGCGCGATGCTCGGTGGCAAGCCGTCGGACCGATGGCTTGCGGCATACACCAATTCTCGTCACGAAAAGGTTGTCGCCAGGCAGTGCGCCGAGCGGCAGATCGAGGCGTTCTTGCCCTTATATTCAGCTGTCCACCGCTGGAAGAACCGTTGCCAGGCCCGAATTGAATTACCCTTATTTCCTAACTACGTTTTCATCCATATCGATCCGGTCCAGCGTGTTCGGGTTCTCGAGGTTCCGGGAGTGTTGTCATTGGTGGGCTTTGGATCACGGCCAGCAGAGCTTCCCGATTTTGAAATCGAAGCACTCCGGGCCGGAATTGGAGAGCGCCGAATCGAGCCGCATCCTTATCTTGCGGTCGGCCAGCGAGTGGTCATCAACGGCGGCCCGATGATGGGAATGGAAGGCATATTCGTTCGCAGGAAAAACAATTGCCGTGTGGTGCTGAGTCTTGACGCCATTATGCGTAGTGTTGCGGTTGAGGTGGATGCGGACGAGCTCGAACCTGCGCCTGGATACAAGCGCCCTGCCGCCTGATGTGAGCAAAACCTCATTGATGCATGTTGTTCGTGAATGGGCCCGGTACATCTGCTTTATCGTGCTCATTCTCATTTTCTGCCCGGTTGCCTTCCACAGGAGTGCGTTGGGATCCGAACGAGGCCAGTCTCTGAACCGCAGATCTGAAGTTGTGGAGCGCGTGCGACGGCCTTCCAGATTGGGTTCTCCGTTTGTTCCTCTCGGGTCGTGGGTGTATGCCGCTTTTGACCGCTTGGCGGGACTGGGGTTCGCCCCCAGCGCCTTTTCCAATTTGCGCCCGTGGACCCGGATGGAATGCGCCCGAATTGTGGCGGCAGCGTCGGAAGATAGCAATTCTTTGACCGACCAAAGTCCAGAGCTTTTTCGGCTGCTGGAGGCGCTGACCGAGGAATTCTCGGCCGAATTACAGCGTTTAGCAGGTGCTGCGATCGGCGATGTTCGGGTAGAGGAAATTTACTCTCGCTTTACCTCCCTTGCCGGAACTCCCCTGAGTGATGGTTATCATTTCGGCCAAACTCTGACTAACGACTACGGACGACCGTACGGCCGAGGCGCAAATCTAGTGACAGGAGCATCGGCGTCAGCCTCGGCAGGCCCAGTTGCCTTTTACCTGCGAGGCGAGTATCAGCACGCCGCGCCTTTGCCAGCCTATAGCGATGGCGTCCAGCAATTACTGGGCACCCTTGATGGAACGCCGCCGCAGAGTCCAGTACACACCGCTACCCTCTACCGGTTTCGGCTACTTGATACGTACCTGGCTTTCAATCTCAAGACCATACAATTGTCGGTCGGCCGCCAAAGCCTCTGGTGGGGACCGGGTCAAGCTGGCCCGCCCAACTACAGCAACAATGCCCGACCAATAGACATGGTGCGTATTTCTATTCCCTCGCCTTGGAAGCTGCCCAGCTTTTTCAGTTATCTCGGGCCGATGCGATGGGAGTTCATTGTCGGCGTCATGGCTGGGCACCA
The DNA here is from genome assembly GCA_035691825.1 of Terriglobales bacterium. Lineage (GTDB taxonomy): Bacteria > Acidobacteriota > Terriglobia > Terriglobales > Acidobacteriaceae > Gp1-AA122. The sequence goes on from DASSIO010000060.1 coordinate 40,949, forward strand.
TTACCCTCCCCATCCTGCCATCGACGGGCAGAAGATCAGCTTCAAGCCGACGCCTAATCTCGAGCTGGGTTTCTCGCGCACAATTGTCTTCCGGCCACTTACCGCGGGAATGTTCTGGAAGGGCTTCAGCAGTTTTGGGGATAACAAATCTACGCTGCCGGGAAGCGCCGCTGACGTGGGCGACCGTCGGGGCGGTTTTGACTTCAGCTACCGCATTCCCCGGCTACGCAAGTGGCTGGTCATCTATAGCGATGGCATGACAGACGACGACACCTCTCCGCTGGGTGCTCCTCAGCGCGCGCTGATGAATCCGGGCATTTATCTTCCCCAGATTCCTCGAATTCCGAAGCTTGACGTTCGCGCCGAAGTGGTGTGGTCGGACCCACCGGAAATCTCCAATCGAGCCGGTAGGTACATTTACTACAACGGCGCTTATCACGACTCTTACACCAATGGGGGGCAGCTCTTAGGGTCCTGGGTGGGGCGTGAAGGTCATGGAATACAGGTTTGGAGTACATATTGGCGCTCCCCCCGATGTCCGGTGCAGGTTGGATATAGAAAGGCCCAGGTGGACCGTGACTTTATTCCGCGCGGCGGCAGCATCCAGGATTTTTTTCTGCGAGCGAAGTTTCAGCTGCGTCAGCGCCTGGAGCTGAGCACCTTTGTGCAACATGAGCTCTGGAGCTTTCCGATATTGGCGCCGCTCAAGGGGCCGAATACGGCGGCAGCAATCGAGCTCACCTGGCACCCGAAATGGAGCAGGGTATTTGCCTTGGAATGAGTCGAGGAAGGAGAGTTGTGGGTACGCTGACTTGTAATCTTCGGCGCGGCCAGCGAGGCGAGAAGTGGCCTAATAAGCCCAACGCGGCTCGGTGGACTCGCGGCTTCGCATTCATCCTTCTCCTTCTATGTTCTGTGCTGGCATCGGCGCAAACGATGTTGCGGACACCCAGCGTTACTGATCGCGAGTGTATTGATAGAGAATGCATGCACGACGGCAGAGTCGGTCCTCCTCCGCTGCTCGCGCAATTAGCAGCGCCAGGGCAGTCGGTTCCTGCGCCAAACGACGCGCCAGCGCCGCGAGACAAATTTCCGGAATTACCCGACAGTGAGTTTCAGGAGTTTGTTGCGGCATCGATTGGTCGAAAGCTGCCGATTTACGGCGCCAGCCTTTTCGATCACGTGCCCACAACCTTTGCTCCGGTGGATCGCATTCCGGTCACCGACGATTATGTGATCGGACCAGGTGACGAGATCGTCGTCCGCACCTGGGGGCAACTTGACCTCGACGGCAGATTGACGGTCGATCGTGGCGGCGAAATCTTCTTACCTAAAGTCGGAACTCTCTCGGTCTCGGGGCTGAGGTATCAGCAACTCCCGGACTACTTCCGCAGCGCGATTGGACGGGTGTTCCGGAATTTCGATCTCACGGTCAGCCTCGGACAGCTGCGCTCGATTCAGGTGTTTGTTGTGGGACAGTGCCGCCGTCCCGGCAACTACACGGTCAGTTCACTGAGCACGCTGGTAAATGCGCTCTTTGCTTCGGGGGGCCCGTCCGCCAGCGGTTCCATGCGGCACATCCAGCTCAAGCGCGCGAATAGCGAAATCACTCAGTTTGACGTGTACGACCTCCTCTTGAGAGGCGACAAGTCCAAAGATGCGCGGCTGCTTCCCGGCGACGTGATCTATGTCCCGCCCACTGGGCCTGTCATTGCTCTTGCCGGCAGCGTCAATGTGCCCGCCATTTACGAGTTGCGCGATGAGACCACACTGGGCGCGGCCATTGAAATGGCGGGTGGCCTTGCGACGACGGCGGACGGACAGAAAGCTACGGTGGAACGCATCGAGCAGCACGGCACGCGCCGAGTTGAAGAGTTTCCCCTGGATGCACAAGGTCTTCAGCACCAATTGAAGGACGGTGACGTTGTCCGTATTTTTCCGCTTTCGCCGCGCTTTGAAAATGCCGTCACTCTGCGCGGAAATGTTGCCTATCCAGGCCGAGTGGAATGGCACCCAGGCATGCGTCTGAGCGACGTGATTCCCAATCAGCAAGCATTGATTACTCGAGAATACTGGGCGACCACCAATGCTGGAGCGAATCCACCTGCGGCACAGAGCGGCAATATCGCCCGGGCGGGAAGCGACATCAACTGGGATTACGCGGTGATTCAGCGGCTGGATCCGCACGATCTGTCGATGCGCTTGCTGCCCTTCGATTTGGGCAAGCTGGTGCTTGAGGGAGATGTTGATTCCAACCTGGCGCTCGAAGCGGGCGACATTATCGTTATCTTTTCGCAACGGGACCTTGCAGTTCCAGTCGAGAAAAGAAGCACGTATCTGCGCCTCGAAGGAGAGTTTCGAACGGCAGGAGTCTTCCGCGCCCAACCCGGTGAAACTCTTCGCCAGATAGTAAAACGAGCCGGGGGCCTTACCGGCGACGCCTACCTTTTTGGCGCCGAGTTTACGCGCGAATCGGTGCGCCTGCAGCAGCAGAAAGCACTGGACAAAATGATCGAAAAGCTGGAGGAAGATATTGCCCGCAACGCGGTGGCATCAGCCACCCTCACCCCGGAAGCAGTTAGCGAGCATCGTGCCAAGGTGGAAGCGCAGCGGGAGTTGCTTGACAAGCTCCGCCAGGTCAAAGCTACGGGACGCATCGTTCTTGATTTGAAGCCGGCAGCCAGGATGGTATCCGAGCTTCCGGACATCACTCTTGAAGATGGCGACCGGTTGCTTATTCCGTCGCAGCCGTCCACAGTGGCAGTCGTTGGAGCCGTGTACAACAGGAATTCATTCCTATACCGCCGCGGGCAAGCGGTCGACGAGTATCTGAAACGCGCTGGAGGCACCACCCGCGACGCAGATAGCGGGCGCATGTTTGTCCTTCGCGCCGACGGTTCTGTCGTCAGCAAACAATCGAGCAACGGATTTTGGCGGGGTTCTTTCTCCAGTGTTCGCCTGCTGCCGGGGGACACGGTCGTGGTTCCCGAACGTCTCTCTCATGGTTCCTTCCTGCGCGGGTTGAAGGACTGGAGTCAGGTTTTCTCACAGTTTGCCCTGGGTGCAGCCGCGATTCGCATTCTGCAATGAAGGTCAATGCGGAAAAGCCACCGGCCAACACTTATGACCACTCCTCCAAGGCGGAGCCAGAATCCGTGATGGCGTCGACATTGAATGTTTTGAATTCGAACCAGACCGAAACTCAAGCCGGGCAGGCGAGCGCCGTGCTCGATCTCCTCATTATTGTTGCTCGCCGCAAGTACATAGTCTTATGGAGCACGTTGCTGGCGCTTGTCACCGCCGCTGCACTGGCGTTGCTCATACCGAACCGCTATACAGCCACAACCCAGATTCTGCCTCCGCAGCAGACCCGGTCGATGGTTGCATCGCTGATGGGACAACTCGCAGGGTTAGGGCCGGTGGCCCAGTTAGCACAGAAAGATCTTGGACTGAAGAACCCGAACGACCTTTACGTAGGCATGTTGCGCTCGCGCTCGGTCGAGGACAGTTTGATCGGCCGCTTCGATCTGCTGAGCGTGTATAAACGCCGGCGAGTGTCGGACGCACGTCGCGATCTTGAGCGGGCAAGCCGGATCGAGCTCAAGAAAGAGGGGCTGGTGAGCATTTCCGTGGAAGACAAGGACCGCAGGCGGGCCCCTCAAATTGCCAATGCTTATGTGGAGGAACTGCGCAAGCTCACACAGCAGCTTGCCATCAACGAGGCCGGACAACGCCGTATATTTTTCGAGCAGCAGATCAAGCTGGCCCAGGGCAATCTCGTAGAGGCAGAACAGGCTCTGAAGGAGACCGAGCAGAAGACTGGAGTCATTCAGTTGGACAACCAGGCCAAAGCCATCATCGAGTCGGTTGTCAAGCTGCGAGCCGCTATCGCCGCTAAAGAAGTCGAATTACGCGCTATGCGCCTGTCCTCGACCGAGCAAAATCCTGACCTGATGCTTCTCGAGCAGCAACTTTACGGCATGCGCGCACAACTGAGCCGGCTCGAAGGGCGCGGCAACGCTCCCGGTAATCTCCAATTACCCGCGGGCACGGTACCGGAGGCAGGACTTGAATATGTCCGGAAGCTGCGCGACTTGAAATACGCCGAGGCCATATGGGAATTGCTGGCCAAAGAATATGAGGCTGCGCGGCTCGACGAAGCCAAGAGCTCATCTGTTATCCAGGTTATCGACATCGCTGTCGAGCCCGATCGCAAATCGTTCCCCCCGAGGAGTTGGATTGTGGGAATCGCAGCTCTATTAGCTTTTATGGGATCGACGGCATACGTCCTTCTGGCAGAAGCTTTTCACCGGCTGCGGTCCGATCCTCACAACGATCGCCGTTTGCGGGCTTTTAAGAGTGCCGTGTTCAGCTACTCTCGCGTCGCACAGTGAGCGATGGACTTGCTTTCAACAACATGCTCGGAAGGTAGCAAACAAGCTCCAGGATTCGGAGTCGCATTGGAGGCACTGGCATTATTGGCCGCAGTCGCTGCCGCCAGCCTCTGCTTCATTGCGGGCTGGCTGACCATGGATGGAGCTGCGGTTCTCACCCTCACTTTGCTCCTGTCGTTGATCGTGTTCGCGTGGAAGCGCTTCGATGGCGGGCGGCATCCGTGTTTTCTATTCCTGTGCCTCTTGGCCCTGTTCCAGGGAGGGCGGCTGATTGCTTACTTTGCCGGGCAAACAACCGACATCGCGCGCATTGAGCTCATGACCGCATATCCATTCGACGTGTCTCCGGAGGTTACGGCGACGATGTTGCTATCCCTCGCACTGTCCGGCATGCTGATCTACTTGCCCTGCCGCTGCTATTACCGGCCAATGGGTGCCCAAAGCAGCAGCCGATCGGACTTGTTGCCCTATCTGTACTCTGTGCTGTGCCTCAGCATGCCAGTACAGTTGTTCAAGAGTTACTGCTATTACCAGTATGCCGCGCAGCACGGCGGATATCTGGTGTTCTTCATTGATCATGCCGGACTGGCTGGGTGCGTGCCGACGGCAGTTCGCGCGATTTCACTGGTTACGCTTCCCGCGCTGGTCGGCATTTTCGTTTTGGAGAGGCGGCCACGGCTGCTCTACGCGGCGGCAGCCGCTTACCTGGTGACGGTTGGACCGGTGGTGCTGACCGGCTCACGGGGCGCGGTGTTCACGTTTCTGCTTTCGCTCTGGTATCTCGCCAAAGTGAAGTCAGGCAAACGTGTCCGCCTTAGTTCTCTTGCACTGATGGCGATGGCATTTCTGCTCATGGGCGGGTTGATCGGCGCATGGCGGGTCAAGACCAGCGACAGCGTTCTGTCCAGTCCAATTCAGTTGCTGGCGGAACAAGGAATGTCGTTGAACGTTACGCAAGTGGCCATCGCCGAGCGGCGGCAGTTCGCTCCTCATTTTGTGTCTTACCTGGGAAGTGAAGTGCAGGCTGCGTTTGTTGCTGCGGATCAGGCGAACTATGTGGCGGGAAAGCGTTTTAACGAGGATGTTGCCATGTTCCTGAACCCGATTGCATTTCAGCTTGGCTTCGGAAGCGGATCGGCGTATCTCGCCGAAGCTTATGTTTTGGGGAGGCTCTGGGGAGTTGTCGTTATTTCGATCTTGTTAGGACTGCTTTTGCACGCCACGTACATTGGTTCGCGCTCGGCATTTGGCCTGTTCCTGGTGACGATGATTCTGCCCGACGTGCTTTGGATGACGCGAGGGGGGCTCCTGGATTGGCTTTCGGCAGGGTTGCGAGTAGTTGTTTCCATCCTCGTCCTTGTCACCGGGTGGGTGTTGTACAGGGCGGCTGCATTCTTGCTCGCTATGTTGTTGGGCCGCCCATCCAGTCGTTTAAGCCGCTCGCAAGAGGCCTTGCTGCAAGGACAATAGGTGGAAGATGGTCTCTCTGATTGTCGCAACGGTTAACCGCCTCGATGAACTCGAACGCCTGCTGACCAGCTTGGAGAAGCAGATCTATCGGGATTTCGAGGTGATTGTCGTAGATCAGAATCCCGATAACCGGCTGGTCGCCGTTCTCGCTGCTCATGACCGCCTTGAGATTAAGCACGTTCGCTGCGCGCGCGGCTTGTCCCGGGCTCGAAATGCCGGTCTGCGCTTGGCGCGGGGTGACTTGATCGCCATTCCTGATGATGACTGCTGGTACCCGCCTGATTTGCTGGAATCGGTTGTGCGTTGGTTTGAGATCCACCCCGAATTTGGCCTGCTGGGAGTGGCTACGCGGACCGAGGAGAATCGACCTTCCGGACCGAATTCGCCTAGGAAAGGACGTCGCTGTACAAAGGACACTGTCTGGGGATGCGGAGTGTCGCCAGCGCTGTTTCTGCGGCGGTCGGTTACCGACGCGGTAGGTTCGTTTGACGAGGAGATCGGCGTCGGGGCTGCTTCGCGTTACCAATCGGGCGAGGAAACCGACTACATTCTGCGAGCGCTTGAGCTCGGTTTCCGAATGTGGTTCGAGCCGTCTTTGACGGTGCACCACCCGGCCTTTGATTCGCTCGAGCGGTTGAAAAAAACCACTTACTCGTTCGCCTTGGGGACTGGCCGGATTCTGCGCGTACACAAATACTCTCTATTCCAAGTGGGGGCTCATCTTCTTCGATCGTGCGGTGGCGCCGTAGTCAGTGTTTTGCGGGGCAATCTTGGCAAGGCGCGCGTGTATATGCTTCGCGCTTTGGGGCAACTCGTCGGCTACCTTGCTGCTGGGCACCTCCTAAGAAGTTCGCATCAGTACCGCTCCACTCCATGTCGCAGCTGAGAGCAAAGCGACTCCCAATTACACCCCACTAACGTTCACCGGTATGCCAATTCGGGACCTATTCAAGCCAATGCTTCGCCTGGGAACGGGCGAACTGGTAAGCCGGGTGGCGAATATAGCGATCGTGATTCTACTCGGTCGCCGTTATGGAGTTGCCGTGCTGGGCGCCTATGCTCTCGCCCAGACCATGGGCCAATACGCACAGCCGCTCATCGATTTCGGAACGCGGCACGTGGGAGCGCGATTGATAGCTGTATATCCGCAATTCGCACGAGTGGTTATCGGCACTGTGCAGCGGCGCAGGCTGACTATGGCAATGGCAATCGTGCCGTTGATGCTGTTTTATTCGGCGGGTGCCCAGCTGCCTTGGGAATTGAAGCTCTTCCTGTTTGCCTTTTCGGCTACGGGGGCCTTGTACGTGGCTTCGCTGGAGTGGGCGGCATGGGGCCGGGAAGAACTTCACGTGGTTGGCCTGGCGAAAGCCATTGTCCCGGCCAGTATTCTCGTGCTCGTGCTTGTGAGCGATTCTCCTGGTGGCCGGGTGCTTTGGTGGGCAGTGGTGGGCAATGCGGGTGGATTTCTGCTGCAAGCTGGTTTTTTCTGGCTGTACTGGATAAAACGGCTGCCGCAGGCGAATACGGCCGGAGTGCCGTGCGCGGTGAGCGATTCGCTGGCATGGCGACGCACTCGAACCATGGGTCTCGCCTGGCTGTGTAATCTCGCATTCAACAGCATTGACACGCTGATGCTCGGTCTCATGACCGATGTAAAGCAGGTCGGCCTGTACAACGCGGCTTACCGCATATTGAATCAGGTGCTCGCCACTTACTATGTCCTGACTCAGGCAATTTACCCCCGATTTGCTCGGCAGACGAGCCGCGAACGTGTCGAGATGATGCACCTACGAATTCTTGGGCCCATTGTGCTGTGCGGCATCGTCATCGCATGCTTGGTTTCACTTTTCCGCCGCCCAATATTGCTGCTCTTGTTTGGAGACGGATTTATCGCAGCTTCATCGCTGCTGATCCTGCTGGCTTGGTCCATACCCCTCGACTTCATGACCTCGTACCTGAGCAATGCTTTTATTGCCTGGGGGATGGAAAGGAAGGTTCTGCTGTCGACTGGCATGGCCGCTGCTACCAATGTCGTTCTAAACCTGGCTCTAATACCACGTTTCGGCGCGCGGGGAGCGGCAATCAATACTCTGCTCTCGTACGTGATACTGCTTGCAGCGCTGTTCTCAGTATCAAGAGGAGTCGAACTGGCAAACAAGCGGCGGCACAGACCTGAGCAAATTCTGCGTTCAACAGGCGAGAACCTACCGCAGTATTAGTTTTCAACCGACAGTCTTTTCATCGATGCGCATTCTCTACGACCATCAAGTCTTTTCCCTGCAAAACACAGGAGGCGCTTCGCGCTACTACTACGAGCTCATTCGTTCGCTTGTGAGCAATCACGAAATAAATGTGGAAGTATGGCTTGGGGTCAATCAGACCGTTTTTCCTTTCCGGCAGCTACCGCGGACGCATGTCGTGAGTTGCGGGAAGTTCCTGGGGCGGGGCCACCAGCGATACCTGGCGAATGAGATCCTGGGCAATGTAGTGGCGGCGTTTGCAGGTCAGATGGACGTTTATCATTCCACGCTATACCGCAGCATGCCGCTGGTGCGAGCACGCGGAAAGGTCGCTACACACCACGATTGTGCTCACGAGCGTTTCCCCGAGTTATTTCGGAATGCAAGAGAGATCGTTCGCGCCAAACGACGACTCTACGCGGAGGCTGATGGGATCATCTGCATTTCGAAGTCAAGCCAGGCCGACCTGCTGCGATTCTATGACGTAGACGCCCGTAAGACGAGGGTCATCTACCACGGACTGCATCGATTGCACCCATCGGCCCCAGCCATGATCGAGCTGCAGGCCCGTGCGAAGAAGCCGTTCTTATTGTTTGTGGGCGCCCGAGGCGGATACAAGAATTTTGAGAATCTTCTGCGCGCATTCCGCGCCACTTCTCTGCACAAGTCGATGCAACTGCTGGCTCTGGGGGGCGGCGTCGCTACGGACAAAGAAAAAAGCCTGACCCAGGAACTTGGGCTGGCAGATTGTGTACGCATCCTGCCGCAAGTCTCCGATGCACTGCTAGCGCAAGCCTACGCAGCTGCCACACTGCTCGTATATCCATCCTGCTGTGAAGGCTTTGGGTATCCACCACTGGAAGCCATGGCCGCGGGTTGTCCGACGCTGGTGTGCAACACGTCATGTCTCCCGGAGATCTGCGGGGACGCCCCGTTCTATTTTGAGCCGGACGATCAGAGTTCGCTCCAACGGATGCTCATCGAAGCGGTAACGAATGAGCCGGCAAGGAAGCTGGCGCGGGAACGCGGCACGCGGGTTGCAGCCCGGTATAACTGGGAAAAATGCGCAGCTGAGACACTGGCGCTATACCGCGAGTGTCAGTAGCCGTCCTCGATCCTCTCCGTTCTGCTCCTGTACGGAAAGCCATGGAGTTCGCGAAAGTCTTAATCACGGGCGGGTTAGGATTCATCGGGCGTGTGATCGCGGCGCAGCTCGTCGCGCGCAAATGTCGGGTTCTATTGTTTGACAACTTGAGCGTGCAAATCCACGGAGCCATTCCGGACTTCACGTCGGCTGCTCTGTTGCACAGTGCATATGCGGAGGTATTTCGTGGAGACGTTAACAAACCCAATCACTGGGCGGCGGTTTTGAATCAGGTGGACGCCGTCATCCACTTGGCAGCGAATACGGGTACGGCGCAATCCATGTATGAAATCTCTCAATACGTGGATACGAACATCGGTGGCACTGCCATGCTGCTCGACTATCTTGCAAATCATAAACACAAGGTGAAAAAAGTCATACTCGGTTCCTCTCGCGCAGTATATGGGGAAGGGGCTTACCGGTGCCCGGCTTGTGGCGTGGTGTATCCATCGGCGCGATCGCAGGAGACGCTGGAAGTCGGCCAATGGGAGCCGGTCTGCCCGGGCTGTCATTGCCAGATCGACGTGGTCGCGACGGCGGAGGACGCCAAAACAGACCCGGCGTCGGTCTATGCCGTAAGCAAACTGGCACAGGAGCACTTGGTACGGGTGGGCGCCCGTGCTTTGGGAATTCCTGCTGTGATTTTCCGCTTCCAGAATGTCTATGGAGAAGGTCAGTCGCTCAGGAATCCCTATACCGGAATCCTCTCGATTTTCTCCACTCAGTTGCGCTTGGGAAAAACGGTCCGTGTATATGAGGACGGCAGGGAGACCCGCGATTTTGTCCACGTATCCGATGTCGGGCGGGCGGTTGTGGCAGGGCTGTTTTCTGATAAGGGCGACGGAGTGACGCTCAATGTTGGTTCCGGCAAACCCACATCAATCAAGCGGGTCGCAGATCTGTTGGGGGAGCGGTTCAGCACGAAGCTGGAACCGCTGATTTCAGGCGAGTACCGGCTGGGCGACATTCGCCATGGATACGCCGATCTCTCAGCAGTGCATTCGCACCTTCATTTCGTGCCGCAAGTTGATCTGGAGCAGGGTCTAACCCGCTTTGCCGACTGGGTAAAGACACAGCCGGTCGAACCGGATCGCCTCGACCAAGCGGTCGCGGAATTAACCTCACGTGGGCTCATGCCGGGGGAGGCGACACATAGCGGTGGTGATCATGCCAGGGCTAAAGCAGCTTCTGTATAGAGATCTGTCCCGTCAATTCCAGCTCGAAGGGAGGAAGGTGACGGAACCGAACTTAGCGAGCTTTCTTGCTCGCGTTCTGCATTATCGTTACCTTCCAATTGTGCTCTGCCGCCTGAGCCGGGCGGCACTGCTCAAGCGCGTTGTGGCTCTTTCCAGGGTTTTCTCCTACCTCAACTTAGTGCTCTTCGGTCTGGAAGTTTCGCCGCGTTGTGAGATCGGGCCGGGAATATTTTTTCCTCATTGTTCCGGGACGGTCATTGGTGCGTGGAGCATCGGCAATGACGTAACCATCTTTCAAGGCGTTACACTGGGAGCGAAGGGCCTGGACATGGGCTTCGATATTGCCCTCCGCCCCAGTGTCGGCAATAACGTTTTATTAGGTTCAGGCGCGAAGATTCTGGGCGGTATCCACATCGGTGACAATGCCGTCGTCGGTGCGAATGCGGTGGCGTTGGATTCGGTGCCTGCGGGCACCCTTGTGGTTGGTATTCCGGCGCGCCCGCTGGCAAAGACACAAAGAAAAACAGGCGAGCCGAACTCTCAACTTTGCACAAGCTTTTCGGGGATCGATGAATAGCTACGATCTCACCATTATTATCCCCAGCTACAACACGCGTGAACTGCTACGTGCCTGCATTGCGTCGATTTATGAGCATACGCGCGGGATCAGTTATGAAATCATTTGCATCGACGATCATTCGCCCGATGAAAGTGCCGACATGGTGGCACGGACCTTTCCGCAGGTAATCCTGATTCGTAACCAGGTGAACCGGTTCTATGTACGAAACAACAATCTCGGATTGCGCATGTCGCGCTCCCGCTACGCGTGTCTGTTGAACAGTGATACGCGGCTGATCAGCAATGCTTTTGCGGAGTTGGTGAAGTACATGGACGGCCATCCCGAAGTAGCCGCCTGCGGCCCCAAGTTGCTCAATCCCAACGGATCTGTGCAGCATTGCATACGGCACTTTTCCGGGCCAGGCAGCTTCTTCCTGCAGGCGCTGAACTGGCACAAACTGTTTCCGCAAGCCAAAGTCAGCGATCGTTACTACGCGACCCGCTTTGACTATTCGAAAGCGCAAGCGGTGGACAGCATTGGAACCACCGCGTACATCATCCGGCGCTCGACATGGGAAAATGCGGGCATGCTGGACGAACGTTTCCGCCTGTTTGTCTCCGATCTCGCCTACAACTTCATGCTGAAGCAGAAAGGATATGTGGTCCATTACACGCCCTGCGCGGAGATCGTCCATTTCGGCAGTCAAAGCGTAAATCAGCGAGCTCTAAAGTCGCTGCGCGAACTGCACCAGGCGCTGATCACATTCAACGACGCCTATAACTATTTTGGTAAAAGCCAAGCCAGCAAGTTGTGCGTCCGGGTACTGGTCAGGCTGCGCTATTTCCTGAAGCGGATCGAATACCGGCTTAGTTCCGACAAGCGCGTCATCAAAGGGCCGGGAGCGCCGCCGAAAGAGCTGGTTCGCTCTTTCTCTTCTCTCGCCACCGGGCCAGCCGCAAAAAGTTCTTCCCGCTAGTGTCCGCGCGCTGAAGTAGCGGGAATTCACGTGATGAAGTCGGATTCCCCGAATGAGGCCTTTAGCCTCACCGGCCAATGGATCACTACGGTTGCAATCCTCGTTTGCCAGGAGCTGATACGGTGACGTCAGACGCGATATTCCAGGCAGAAGCTGCGCGTAGCCTTTCTGGCGCCGCTTGTTCGACCTGCCGCCTACGATGGAAACGGGCCATAGACGTAGTTCTTGGGGCCATATTCCTCGCCCTGTGCAGCCCTTTACTTCTGTTGTGCTGGGTGGCGGTACGTTTGACATCTGCCGGGCCCGCTCTACATTGGTCGTTGCGCGTGGGAAAGGACAATCTCCTGTTCCGAATGCCGAAATTCAGAACTATGCGTGTGGATACACCACAGGTGGCAACCCATCTATTAACCGATCCGGAGCGATACCTCACGCCTATCGGGCCGCTGCTGAGAAAGACAAGCTTTGACGAACTGCCACAGCTCATTAGCGTCTGTACAGGCGATTTAAGCCTTGTTGGCCCTCGGCCGGCCTTATTCAATCAGCACGATCTTGTGGCTTTGCGCACCGCTCTAGGTGTGCATCGGCTGCTCCCGGGGGTAACCGGCTGGGCACAAGTCAATGGCCGTGACGAATTGCCAATCGCACTGAAAGCACGCCTGGATGCCGATTACATGCGTGAGCAATCATTTTGCCTGGATTTGAAAATCTTAATCTTGACAGCCTGGAGAGTACTTACAGGTAAAGGGGTGAAGCACTAAGCCGCAAATTATTTCCGCCTGGCGTTCCAAAAGTTTTTCCCTGTGATGGCTTGCTCTCAAGTTCTACCAATCTCTGACGATCACTACGGTATCGCCCTACAAGGCCCGAATGTTTTTTTGCCCCATGACACAACGCGGTAGAAGTCCACATCAGCCGATCGATGGCCAATTTTTCTTGCTGTTGGCTCTGCAGATCGCCCTAATCGCAGGTTCTGTGTGTGCGGCCTGGCTACTTCGATACGATTTTCGAATTCCCAATTCGAGGCTGCTATGGGAGGTAGTTCCAATTCTGGTTGTGGTTCGCCTTGCGGTTCTGCCTGCCTTCAATCTTGCGCACGCATGCTGGCGCTATACGGGCATCCACGACGCCGTTGATCTGTCAAAGGCCATCCTGACGGGCTCGCTTCTACTTTTGTGCGTAATCCGCTACGGGTTTGGCCTGACTTCCGTGCCGGTTTCCATCTACATGTTGGAGGCGTTGATCAGTTTTATGTTGCTGCTAGGAGTACGCATACTCTGGCGCCTGGCTTCCCAGCGGACCGGCGTGCACACAGGAGCAAAGCGCCTACTCTTGGTAGGTGCCGGGCATGCTGCCCAAATGATCATTCGTGAGGCCCAGAGTGCACAGACAGAGTACACGGTAATTGGCTGTGCTGACGACGATCCCCGCAAGCGCGGGCTGCGCCTTGTGGGCGTGCCCGTTCTAGGGGGAATCGACGCTGTGCCTGAAATTGTTGCAAGGATGAGTATCGACGAAATTCTGATTGCGATTCCCTCGGCGACCTCCGCCCAAATGCGCCGGATCATGGCAATCTGCAAAGACGTTCCCATCCCTTGCCGAACCGTGCCGTGCCTAGCGGAATTGGTTGCTGGTCGAGTGACTCTTGAGCAGGCACGAGAAATCTGCGTCGAAGATTTGCTGGGGCGAAGTCCCGTGGAACTCGACATGCAACCCGTGCACGGACACCTTCGCGACCGGGTTGTGATGGTGACGGGCGCTGCAGGATCCATTGGTTCTGAGTTGTGCCGGCAAATAAGTATCTGTGGGCCGAAGCTGCTGGTCTGCCTCGATCAGGATGAAACCGGCATTTTTCAGCTGCAGCATCAACTTGCGGGCAATACCGGTCAAAGGGCCTTCTGTGTTGCCGATTGCTGTAACCAGGAACGCATGCAGAGAATCTTTCGGACTTACGACGTCGAGGTTGTTTTCCATGCCGCCGCATATAAACATGTGCCGGTCATGGAAGCTAATGTAGAAGAGGCGGTCAGCAACAATGTTTTCGGGCTGCTGAACTTGCTCAATGTTGCACAGAACAGCAACTGCTCGGCGTTCGTCATGATTTCGTCCGACAAGGCGGTGCATCCTACCAATGTTATGGGTTGCACCAAGCGGATTGGAGAGCTGATGCTGGCGGCGTGGCCGGAAAAGAAACTGCGCTGTGTGGCGGTTCGGTTCGGCAACGTGCTGGGGTCTAATGGTAGCGTCATCCCCATCTTTCAGGAACAGATCCGCCATAATCAGCCAATCACCATCACTCACCCTGACATGACCCGCTTCTTAATGACTATCTCCGAGGCGGTCAGCCTGGTGTTACAGGCTTTTGTGATTGGCCGAAATGGTGACATCCTGGTGCTGGATATGGGAGAGCCGATCAAGATCATGGAAGTAGCGAAGGCGCTCGCGCGACTTTCGGGCAAGCCTCGCCAGGAATTCAAGTTTATCGGTATCCGGCCCGGAGAAAAACTTTTCGAGGAGCTCTTTTATAGCGATGAGCAGGTATTTCCGAGCGCTTGCCAGAGAATCTTGCGCACCGAGAGCGGCCGCCTGGAGTGGGGCGCCCTGAAGAACCGGCTGGCTGAGCTGTACTATGCCAACTCCGTCGGAAACCGCAACGCTATTTTGGCTGAGTTGAAATGCACCGTTCCTCAATTCACTTATGAAGTTTCCGGCCAAGACGGGAGTGAATGTACAGCTGAGCCGGTGCTCCCCGCTGGATCGCCCCTGGTTCCCCCCAGGGAACTGATACCCGTGTCGCTACTATCAGCGGGGGACCGCATAGTCCTGCCGGCATTGAGCGGCGCTCGGGATGTGATTACACAAGTGGCCGACCGGCCCGGCTGATTTCTACAGAACGGCGCACTCTAGGGCTGAACATTCGTCACGGCTTCTTCTCCAGGCTTTGGGAAATGCTTCTGATACCAGGCAATGGACCGGTCCATGGCATCGATCTGATGTTTCGTTTCGGATAAGCCGTGCCCTTCGCGCGGATAACGAAGAAAGACCGTCTCAACCCCTACATCTTTGAGAGCGATAAAAAGCTGTTCGGCCTCCGCTATGGGAACATCGTTGTCGTTCTCGCCGTGAATGATTAGCGTCGGAGTGTGAGCGGCTGCAATATGTTTCAGCGCAGAGCGCTCCCAGGCCACGTCCATAAGATTGCCCTGGTGTAAGAATTGCCCGAACTCCATTTCCTCATATTGGTTGTAGTACGTCATGTAGTTGTAGCTGACCAGATTGGCGATGCCGGCGGTTGGAATCGCCGCCTTAAATTCGTTGGTTTGGGTGATGAGCCAATCGGTTAGCTGTCCGCCATAACTGACTCCCTCGATGCCCAGCCGCTCGCGATCAATCCACAGGTAACGCCGCACCGCCGCACTGACCCCGTAGAGAACATCCTGACCTTCGTTTCCATCCTGATCTCCAAAAACGGCGTCGGCAAACCTCTGCCCGTAGCCCGTGGATCCCCGATAGTTCACGTTGAGCACGGCGTAGCCCTGAGCGGCATAGACTTGGTTTTTAAAATTGAATGCCGGACCATTTTCTCCATGCGGTCCGCCATGAATGACCACGATCAGCGGGTGCTTGGATTCAGGCGCCAGGTCAATGGGCTTGGTGAGGAATGCTTCGATGTCGAATCGATTGTCGTTGCTTACGAAGTTAAATGACTCGACCGCGGCGATTGGTTTACCGGCGAGCAGGTCATGATTCAGTTCGGTGAGTCTTTGGGGCGCTTCGGATCCCGACTTGTAGTAAAGCTCAAACGCATCTTGTGGTGTACTGAACGCATAAGCCAGACCTCCCGGACCTACCGACCAGCCCCCAACCCATCCCGGATCATTGATCACGTACTGTGGCTGTGCACCGGAAATGGGCAGACGCACGAGATGGTTACTGCCGCGCTGCTGGACAGTGAAGTAGACCGAAGTGCTGTCAGGAGACCACTGAGGCGGACCTTCGCGATCGTCAATCACGGCGCCAATTTCCCGGCGGTTGCTGCCGTCGGCATTCATTACCCAAACGTGTGTGTCTTCCATGGTGGTTTCTCGGTCGGTGAGGCCACGGCGCGTGCCACGGTAGATGATCGATTTGCCATCGGGAGACCAGAGTGGCTCATATTCGCAGTATTCGGTTGCAGTCAGACGATGAATGCTGTTATCCGCGAGTTGGAGCGTAAAGAGGTCGTAATTGAAAAACTCGTCCTGATTGGGCTCGCGATTTGACGCAAAGACCAGTTGTGTTCCGTCGGGTGACCAATCGATAGAGTGCTCGTCATAATCGCCTTGCGTAATCTGGCGCACGTTTCTAGAGGCGATGTCCACAACGAAAATGTGCAAGCGCCGGTTATCGTTAAAACGTGACAGTCCTTCGCTGTAATCGGGCTTATAGAGGTACCGCGTAATTAGTATCGGATCGCCAGTGGCTTCGGCAGTGCTGGCGCCGGGCGTAGACGAAATAAACGCGAGCTGCTTCCCATCAGGTGACCAGGCTATGTCTCTACCTGTTCCGGGCAGAGGTGAATTACTTCCAGAAGTGGCTGCCAGGAAAGTCAATTCGCTGCCGTCAGCGTGAGCAATAAACAGACCGTGCTTATCCTTCTCGGCACCATGGAATGCGACCCACCGACCATCCCGGGACCAAAGCGGATCGCCGGCCGGTTGATCGCCCCCGAGGCGCACGCTTTTGTGCGTAGTGAGATCCATAACCCACAGCTCGTCATATGGTCGGCCAGGGCGGTCACGCATCATCGTGGTGTAAGCGACGTAACGCTCGTCCGGCGAGAGCGCCACAGCCCCCACCGAGCGCAAACGAAGAAGATCGCTGCTTTTTAAGGACTGCCCGTACGCCGGTCGTGCGACGGCAGCGAAAATCGCCGCATAGAGCGCGTAGCCTGCGATCTGGAGCCACACGGCTGTTGATCTGTACATAAAATCTCCTGTGTTTTGTGTGCCGAGTAGTGCGAGACATACTAGGGCGGCTGACCCGAATGGTCAATCTGCAGCAGATTGCCAAGAAGCGCTATGGCAAGCGAATCGACCCCCCTACACTTTAGTAATCTCCAGTTATCAGTCTCCAGTGCCATTTCGACGGAATAGAATCGGCAGTATTCTTGAATTCGTAGCGAGCGGCCCCGTGCCACCAATCAGCTGCGAGGGGACCGAGAATGCAAAAGAAAGCTCTGGACAGACGCTTGGGAGACCGTACCCGCATGGTCCTAGGCATTAAACTTCCCAAGGAGCAGCCCGAGCGTCCGGAAATGCTCGCTCACACGCTGGATGTGAGCTCTTGGGGCGCACGAATCGGTGCTTTGCACCAATGGATGGACCCCGGTACTGTGCTGGTCATTCAACGCAAGCACAGCCGAGTTCGCTGCCGCGTCACTTGGTCGCGGCAGGTCGGCCCCGGAGAGGTGCAGATCGGGATCGAGTTTCTCGACCGTGCCCCCGAATTCTGGGGAGTTGATCTGGAAGATGGCCGCGCTGGGGTGTGGCTGGCAGATTCAGAACGCTGACCCCCAGCTGCTAGGGCCGCCGCCTTAAGACTTGGTTAGGCTGCTGCCTGCAGAGGTTTTGAGTTATCCGCAAGCATCGCAGCCGACACAGTTTTTCTGGACTGAATCCACTCCGGCGCGAGTTGGCGTTCTTCATCAGGCCGGTTCATCACAAAAGCGGCCATTAAGCGACTTTCCTGGACCCACCAAGCGCTGAAGCTGGATTCATCCGTGTCGCCCCGAATCACGACCTGGCTGCCGCCCACCGGGTCACCCCAAAGCTCGTAGGAAAGATCGAACACGTCAGAGAAGAAGTAAGGGATGTGGACAAACGGTTGACGGCCACCCGTCATCGATCTTGCCCAGTGCTGAGCTTGTGAAACCGCGCTATCCCAATGCTCCACGCGGCGGCGCTTTTCGAATAGCGAGTCAGGGTAGTTGGCGATATCGCCAGCAGCAGAGACACCCGGTTGGCTCGTCTCCAAGAATTCATTGACTACCACGCCGTTCTCGATATCTATTCCTGCATTCTCGAACGGGCTTGTGACAGGAGTTGCCCCAATGCCCACCACCACGAGGTCACAAGCGAGCGTTTGTCCATTACTGAGTAGGACGGATTGAACTGTATCCTTGCCTTGCAGCGCGGTAATACTCACCTCTTTCACCAGGTCCACGCCGCGATTGGAGTAGTAGCGCTCGAAGAAGCTCGAGACCTCAGGCGTGAACACGCGGCTGCAGACCCGATCTTCGCGAATAATGAGGGTCGTTTCGATATTCTTCTGCGCCACGACCGAGGCCACCTCCATGCCAATGAAGCCGCCGCCGATAACCACGGCGCTTCTTGCACCCGCAATCCTGGAACGAATGTTCTGGGCATCGCACATCGAACGGAGATAAAGAACACCCGGCAACGTGTTGCCAGGGATCGCAAGCTTTCGTGGCTGACATCCCGTGGCAAGCAGCAGATTCTGGAACCCAAAATTGTCGCCCGAGGCAGTGCGAACTTGACGGCTCTTAACATCAATGGTCGCGACTATCGTGTTCAACGACATATTGATTCCGCGGTCACGGTACCACTCCGGCGTATTAATCAGGATGTTGGCCTCGGCATCTCTGCCTGCCAGGAAGCCTTTTGAGAGCGGAGGGCGCTCGTAAGGAACAGCGGAGTCAGCGGAAACAATCGTCAGTTCGCCTGACTTAAGGCCCCTCTCAACCAGTTCCTTGGCTGCATAGCCGGCAACCATACCGCCGCCGACGATGAGATATTTTGAAGTTTCCATGGCTTCCTCTCCATCGCGCAACCGCAAAGGCCCGGTCTACGCCGACTTCCTCAAAGTGCTCTGGTAGTCGGCCACAAACTTCTGAATTCCTTTGGTGGTCAGTTCATGTTGCAGATCGAAGCTTTCCCAGGGAGCATTGAGATCTAGTTCCTTGTAAGGGATTGGTTTCAAGAGACGCCCGCTTGCATCCCGCCCCTCGTATACGAAATCCTGGCCCGGTTTTTGAAGATTGTTTTGCGCCCACTCCTCTAAGACTTTTGCCGGTACGGTGGCAAGTTCGGCTCCCAACTGAATTGAGCTGAGTAGGTGGTTCAAGTTACGTATGCTGGCAGCTAGCACATGCACGTGATGATCGCCACGTTGGTACATGCGAATGATGTTACGAACGACGTCCATTCCGTTTTCACCGCGGTCGTCGAGCCGGCCGAGAAATGGTGAGACATAAACTGGCTCGCTTGCGCCCTTGGTGGCGGCGTAAACTGCTGCCGCTTGCTCCTGCGAGAAGCACAGAGTCACATTCACACGGATACCGTCCCGAACCGAAATCTGGGCGGCGCGCAACCCTTCGTGCGTACACGGGTATTTGATGTAAGCGTTTGGGATCCAGGTAAACATGTCCCGGCCTTGCTCCAGCATGTCCTCGGCGCGAGTGTTCAGATCCGAAAAGACCTCAATGGATACACCGGCGTCGCCGACCAATGGCGAGATTTGTTGCACGATGCGGCGATAGTGTTCTTTCTCCTCTGCTTCGCTGAGCTTGTGCCCGGAGTCGATAAGGCGGTGGACGTCCGGGTTCTTCGCAATGAGACTCGGATTGGTAGTTTGGCCATCGACGAAACCGAGCAGTTGTTTTACGCGGAGAGTCTCTGCGGGATCTCCACCATCCACGAGAATTTTGGTCTCAGGTCTTTGCGTTAGCATAACTTCCTCTTCCGTTTGCAAGTTGATTCATAACAGGGCTGCTGAACCCCAGTTCCCTTAGGAGGCTGAGGCGGATTCGTGGCGCGTCGGAATGCCACTTTGGATGCAGGGGGGAATGCCGAAGGCTGTCGATCAGTCGAGCGGGCGGTGGCGACAAAACTCAAGCTCAAGTCTGTGCCCATACATGGTTCAGAGTGCTGAGAGGCGAAAATGTTACGAACTCATTGGGCGCGTATCCTGCAATGCACTTGCGAAGCGTAAGAGTGGCTTCCCGGGCTCATGGTTGGGCACGGTCCAAAATTATCTTCTTGGCAGTCCCGTCGATTGCTCTAATGCGAAACTTGCCAATCTGGCCCGGACGGACAGCTTCGGTACTGCTCCCGCTCGCCGAAGATCCGCTTTTCCAGCGCTGCCGCAGCATAGAAGTTAGTGAAGCCAGATCAGTGTTCGCGGAGGCACCGTCAGCCGTTGCTTTCGCTTGCGCTTGGGTAGCTTGAATTTGCAGGTTGCAAGTTCCCTGAAGTCCTTCTCCGAGCTCCACCCGAAGCTCCGCACCGGATACCTCAACAACGCGGCCGGTTACAACATCGCCTTGCTTATGCTCGGACACGTATTCATCGAAGGTAGTCGGCAGCATCCGCTTCATGCTCAAACGCAGGATTCGCCGTTCGGGATCTATGGCCAGGACTTCAGCCCTTACCGGTTGTCCGATTTTGAGCGCGTCTTGTGGATGGTGGATGCGCTTTTCGACGCTGATTTCGCTGATATGAATCATGCCCTCCACGCCTTCCGAGATTTGGACGAACGCCCCGAACTTGGTCAGGCTGGTCACCTGCCCCTCCGCGATCGACCCGACGGGGAACTTCTCGGATAAGCCCACCCATGGATCACCTAACGCTTGCTTCAAACCCAGGGAGATACGGCGTTCAGGAACCGTTAATCCCAGAACAATGACTTCCACGATGTCACCTGGCTTGACTACGTCAGCGGGGGTGCGCACCTTTTTTGTCCATGACATCTCTGACACGTGAATCAGACCTTCAATTCCGGGCTCGAGTTCAACAAAGGCCCCAAAATCCAGTACACGCGTTACGGCCCCCCGCGCCCGCTCGCCGACACGGTATTTCGCGGCTGCGTTATTCCAAGGGTCTGGCTGAAGCTGTCTCATGCCAACAGAAATGCGCTGTTTGCCAGCTTCTTCGGCTACTTTCAGAATCTTGACCTCAAGCTCTTGACCGACGGAGAGGACGTCTGCAGGATTCGGGACACGGGCCCAGGCAATATCGCTGACATGCAGCAAGGCATCCACACCACCCAAATCAATGAAGGCTCCGTAATCCATCAGGCTCCGTACCGTGCCTTGAACCGTATCGCCTTCGCGAAGTTCAGAGTACCGGTGGCTTTTGGCGGAACGGGCCTCTTCCTCCAGGACTGTACGCCGGTCAACCACGACATCTTCCTCTGTGGCGTCAAGTTTAGTAATGCGGCAGCGAATTTCCTGTCCGACCAACTTCTCCAATTCAGAAGCATCCCGTGCCCCGCTGCGCGACAATGGCATGAAGGCTCGCACACCTACATCAACGCTTAGGCCACCTTTAATTAGTGACGTGACCGTACCCGCGATCGTAGTCTTCTCGGCGAACGCCGTTTCCAGCGCCGCCCAGTCGCGCGGTCGCTGAATGCTTCCCCGAGACAACTCGTAGTAGCCCTCCGGATCGCGCCCTTTAATGCTGACCAGCAACTTGTCTCCCGGCCTCACGGCATTGGCGTTGCCCTGAAAGGAAGTGAGCGGCAAAATTCCTTCGGTCTTCAGGCCAACGTCGACGACAACAGAATCGGGAGTGATCGCAACCACGGTTCCTTCACGCGATTGGTCGCGCTGCTCTGATTTTTTGGCCGCATTCCGTTCGTACTCACTGAGAATGTCCTTAAAGGACTCGGTGGTGTTGTCGGTTGATCTGGAGTCTGAGATTCTTGATTCGGGCATGAAGGGTAAGAGCCTCGCGCGGAGATATGGCTAGGATAGCAAACATTCGGCGCCGTTCTTGCGACCCGACTAAACTCCCAGATCGTAAAATTAAAGCTGCGTGCTGACTTCAAAGGAACGCGACAATTTGCGTGTGGTCCTGGTGGCCACGCGCAATCCCTTGAACATAGGAGCCGCAGCGCGAGCCATGAGCAATTTTGGATTTAATCAGCTGCGATTGGTCGGTCCGTACGAACCATCGTTTCGCGAGGCGCGCTCTGCCGCGGGCGCCGCGGACCTCCTCCGTGGTGCCAAGGCATATGTGAGTGTCGCCGAAGCGATCGCCGATTGCTCGCTGGTGGTCGGGACGACTTCGCTTGGGAGCCGCAAACCAAAGCACGCACTACGTTCATTGGAGCAGAGCGTCATCAAGATTCGCGAGCAACTCCGCTTCTCCCGAGTCGCTCTTCTATTCGGGTCAGAAAAGCGCGGCCTTTCGAACGACGATCTCAGCTATTGTGACCAGCTCCTGTACATTCCTACGCACGAAGAACATAGCTCCATGAATCTGGGTCAGTCGGTGGCAATCTGCCTTTATGAATTAATCCGCGACGATTCAGGCGGGAAGGGAACTGAGTGCCAAGATCAGAACCTTCAACGCGTCACTGCTGCTAAGTTGGAACTCCTTACTTCAGTTTTAGCCGACATTTTGCGGGAGTGTGGATATTTGAAATCTGGTGGTTCCAGCGAGGAGACGCGCCGACTTGTTCGGCGGATGCGTCTGAATGAGCGCGATGCCGAGACGTGGCTGGGTGTGCTGCGGCAGGTTTCGTGGAAGCTGCGCTCGAACCAGCATCTCTAACCGCGATAAGCACACGATCTGCACTCTGTGGCCGAGCATCACGATGTTAAAGGGGTGTGTTAGATTGTTCCAAGTGGGCGCGTAGCTCAGGTGGTAGAGCAATGCCCTTTTAAGGCATGGGTCGCAGGTTCGAATCCTGCCGCGCTCACCATAAGCCCCGTGCAAAACTTATCCGAACTCCAATTTGCCAATTTATCCGATATTGGCTGCCAACGCGAACGCAACGAAGATGCCTCGGGGTACTGGCAGCCGGGCAGCCGCGACGAGTTGAGTCGCAAGGGCGTACTGGCTGTCATTGCCGATGGCATGGGTGGATACCAGGGAGGCCAGGAGGCTAGCAGCCTCGCGGTTAAAACCGTCTGTCAGGCATATGCTGAGAGCTCTAATGATCCGCAATCCGCGCTTGTTTCCGCTCTGAAGTCTGCGCACGAACACATTCGTGACCACGCCCGTCGCAATCCAGCCCTTTTCGGTATGGGTACGACGTGTACGGCCGCTTGTGTCCAGGACGCGCACCTGATTTTCGCTCATGTGGGTGATAGCCGCTTATATCTCAGCCGCAATGGCAGCATCTCACGGCTTACGCGCGATCACTCCTATGTGGCGCGATTGATCGAATCCGGTTTAATCGGAGCCGAGGATGCTGAGAATCATCCTCAGCGGCATGTCCTCACTGCCGCGCTAGGAGTGGGCGAAGACCTGGTGCCAGATTGTCCTCCCAAACCCATGCCGCTCAACACGGGTGACGTGCTGCTGCTTTGTACAGATGGGCTTTGGGGGCTGGTAGAAGATAAAGAATTGCATATGACGGTCCGGAACACCGCTCCCGATCACGCGTGCCGAGAACTCGTGGCTCTGGCAAAACAGCGAGGAGCTCCCGATAATGTAACCGTCCAAATCCTGCGTTTTGTCGGGCATAGCGCGTCAGCCCGGGCCGGCGATAGTCCCTCAACTGCCTTTTAGATTCACCATCATCCGAAAAATTCTGCTTCTCTGAGTGCAAACGCGTGCACAGCGCGCATGTGCTCTCGACACGCCAGACTGCGAACGGTCAATGCCATCAGCAGGTTGCCATTTTGAGAGTCACGGATCCGGTTTGGCAGGCAGATTGCTTATGTCCTGTATGTGAATAATGTCTATTGAAATAATAGACATTCGAGATTAGGCTGATTCCATGAAGGTCTCGCAAAAAGGTCTTTATGCTTTGCAGGCATTGATGATGCTGGCACGGCACTACCATCAGGGCGCGATCAAGATTCGTGACATCGCCTACGAGGCCGATCTCCCGGAGAAATTCTTAGAGCTGATTCTGCTGGAATTGAAGAACGCGCGCATTGTCGAAAGCGTGCGGGGCGCCAAAGGCGGGTATCAGCTTCGGCGCCCGCCTGCAGAGATCTACCTGAGCGAAATAATCCGCCTCATTGATGGACCGTTGGCGCCATTTGGCGATGCTGATTCGCTACGCGACTTAATCGATCGTGATTTACCCCACCGTTCACTGTACATGGTTTTTCTCCAGGTTCGCGATGCGGCCGCCAAGATTTTAGACAGCACCAGTCTGGCGGACCTGGTTGAAGGCCGGCAGTCCGGTCCAGGAGCCAAGAAGAAACGAAAGGGCAAGAGCAGCCGCGTGCTTCCCATGGTCGTGCAGGGAGGGCAAGGACAATGACGCGCTGGTTGGGAATGTTTGCAGCTGTCCTGACGCTCTCGTCCATCGTTTGTGCCCAGCAGGCCACGATTCGAGTCGGCGCTTTCCCCAACATTACTCATCCGCAGGCAATGATTGGCAAGGCGAACGGCTGGTTTGAGAAAGCCATGGGACCGCACGTCAAGATTGAATGGAAGACGTTCAATGCCGGGCCGTCAGCCATCGAGGCAATGTATGCCGGCGCACTGGATCTCACGTATATAGGGCCCAACCCTGCGATCAATGGTTATGTACGGTCCAATGGAGAGGCGCTGCGAACTATTGCGGGCGCGACCAGTGGAGGCGCTGCCCTAGTCGTGCGCCAAGACGCGGGAATCTCGAAAATCGAAGACCTTCATCGCAAACGCATCGCTTCGCCGCAGATGGGCAATACGCAGGATGTCGCGCTGCGCGCATGGCTGAAGTCGAACGGGATGAGGACCACCGATAAGGGTGGGGATGTACAGGTAATTCCAGTGGCTAATCCCGATCAGCTCACGCTTTTCCTGAAAAAAGAGATTGATGCGGCATGGGCGCCAGAGCCGTGGGCTTCCCGCCTGGTGCATGAGGCGAATGGACGAATATTTCTCGACGAGCGCTCGCTTTGGCCAAAGGGTCAGTTTGTAACGGCGCAATTAGTCGCCAGCACCAAGATTCTGAACGAACATCCTGACCTGGTGAAGATCTGGCTACGCGCTCACGTGGAACTAACAGATTGGATTAATCGTCACCTGCCAGAGGCCAAGACGCTGTTGAACCAACAGATTCAGAAAGAGACGGGCAAGGCATTAGCCGCAGACGTTCTGGACGATTCTTTTAGCCGTCTGGAAGTTACTTATGATCCGCTTCCCGCGGCCCTGCTGAGGGCGGCTCAGTCCGCGTTCGATGCCGGCTTCCTCGGGCGACAGATGCCGGACCTCTCCCGCATGTACGAGCTGAAGCTCTTGAATGAAGTGCTGGGCGAAAAAGGGAAAAAGGCAATCCAATGACACCGAACCGCAGCGCTGCTGCTCCAGAACACCGTGCGACAAGCCGGTCACGATTCCATGGCGTCCCCAATCTGACTGTAATCCCAACCCGCGCTCAGGCTCTGAACGTTCCCAAAGTCGCGCTGAGTGACATCTGCCTCAGCTACGAAATGAATACAAAGGGCCGTCTGATTGCGCTGCAGCACATCAATCTGCAGGTGCAGCCTGGCGAATTTTTGTGCATTGTAGGGCCGTCGGGTTGCGGAAAGTCCACATTGCTTCACTTGGTTGCGGGTTTACACAGGCAGACTGCGGGCCAGGTGCTCGTCGACGGCAAAGCAGTGCAGGGAACTGGGACTGATCGAATTCTTATTTTCCAGGAACTAGGACTCTTTCCCTGGCTCACCGTCGCCCAGAACGTTGAGTTCGGGCTTCGCGTGAAGGGTATTCCCAAGCTAGAGCGAGATTCCAAGGTGAACGAGTACTTGCGTCTGGTGCACTTGCAACAGTTTAAGGACAGCTACACTCATCAGCTATCGGGGGGAATGAGGCAGCGCGTAGCGCTGGCTCGCGCGCTTGCGACAGAACCGGATGTTCTGCTGATGGACGAGCCGTTTGCCGCGCTGGACGCGCAGACGCGTGACTTGTTGCATGATGAGCTGGAACGGATCTGGGCGGAGACTGGGCGCACGATCATCTTTGTGACCCACAACGTGCGCGAAGCTGTGCGGCTGGGCGATCGCGTGGCTCTGCTGACCTTTCGCCCTGGCCGTGTTAAACGTGAGTATCCGGTTGACCTGCCGCGGCCCCGGCATCTGGAAGACGTTCCCGTAGCCGCTACCGCGCGCGAAATTCTCAACGATCTTCGCGAAGAGATCAACAAATCTCTGGAAGCCGAGTACAGCCATGAAACGAACCGTTAGATATTTGGTATTTTATTCGGCGCTGATCGCCGCTTGGGTGATTGTGGCCAAGCTGAAGATTTGGCCGCCTTACATTTTTCCCACGCCGTGGGGAGTGGGCGAGGCGCTGTGGGCAGGTTTTGCGGACCACAGTTTCTGGATTGCCATTGCAGTCAGCATGCGGCGCATGCTGATCGGCTACGGACTCTCGGTGGTTCTGGGCATGGTCCTGGGTTTGGGTATCGCGAGCAGCAAATTTCTCGAAGAAACCGTTGGTGGTCTCTTAGTCAGCCTGCAAAGTCTGCCCAGCATTTGCTGGTTGCCGATCGCGGTGCTGTGGTTTGGATTAACCGAGAAGGCCATTCTGTTCGTCGTAGTGATGGGGTCGTTGCTGTCAGTAACCATTAGTATGGAGACTGGACGCAAGCAACTGCCAAAGATCTATTCGATGGCTGGACGAAATCTGGGGGCCCGGGGATTTCAGCTCTTCTTGCGCGTAACTTTGCCGGCCAGCCTGCCGTACATCGTCACTGGGCTCAAGCAGGGATGGGCATTCGCCTGGCGGTCGCTGATTTCCGGAGAAATGATTTTCATCAGCCTGGGTCTTGGCCAACTTCTGATGATGGGACGCGACCTCAATGACATGAGCCAGGTGATCGCGGTGATGATTCTGATCATCGGCCTGGGCTACCTCGTCGATGGTCTGGTGTTCAAGACAATCGAGAGGCGCTTGCAGGAGAGATGGGGGCTATCGACGGCGGCCTGATGAGCAAGAAGATGCACACGGTTTTCCCGCTTCGGCACCGCTGACCAGGTAAGCCACTCAAACCAGCGCGTTAGGAAATGAGGATCCGTGGGCGAAATGGAAAGGCAATTTCAATATCCAAGGATGTCTACTTCAATAATAGACATACTAGTGAATTCAGGCCCGACTCCCCCGGGGGATGCGTTTGACGCAATGAGAACGAGAGCACAAGGCAAGAGGCCAGGAGAACATGTATGAAGAAAGACCTTCTGCTAATCCCAGTTCTGCTGTTCGTGACGGTATTCGTGCAGGCACAGACGATGAATCTCAACGACGCTGCGGCGGCGGTGGCAGCCACGGCGGCAACACAAAAGAAAACTACGCCTCCAGTCTCTTTTGGGGCCAACGGGTTGATCTTCAGCACTCAAGACGGCGATTACCGGCTGCAGGTCCACGGATACGTGCAAGGCGATGATCGCATGTTCTCGAGCAACCCCAAGGGAGGGTCTCTCGACATGTTCACGTTCCGGCGCATCCGGCCCAATATCGAGGGCACTCTCTTTGGCAACGTAGATTTCCGCTTCATGCCTGATTTTGGACAGAACAACCCCCAGATCCAGGACGCTTACCTGGAGTTGAAGACCCTCTCGTTTGCCAAGCTGCGACTGGGCAAGTACAAAGTGCCTCTTGGACTTGAAGCTCTGCGATCCGACCCGGAGATGTCCTTTGCGGAGCGTTCGCTCTCATCCGACCTGGTTCCATTACGCTACCTGGGCGCGCAGATTGGCGGATCCGTGCTCTCCAGTTCGATTTCTTACCAAGTCGGATATTTTAATGGGACCAATGACGGCTCGAATGGCGCGATCCAGTGGATTCAGGGCAATGAGGGAGTTGCGCGTGTTTTCTTTCAGCCGTTTGCGGTGAGTAAACGGAGCGCACTGCAGCATATCGGCATCGGCGTAGCAGGCTCATCGGGAGTGCAGCACGGCACCATCGCCGGACTGAAAACGACCGGGCAGAGCACCTTCTTCAAGTATTCGTCAACGGCATTGGCCGACGGACAACATAACCGGGTGGTTCCGCAGGCTTATTACTTCGCGGGGCCGGTTCTCTTCATGGCTGAATATGTAGTCTCCTCGCAAACCGTCTTAAACAAGAAGCTCACGGACAGGCTGCGAAACGAGGCCTGGCATGTCGAGGGTTCGATCATGCTTACTGGAGAAAAGAACACCTATAACGGGGTTCGCCCGCGCTATGCGTTTGAACCGAATCGAGGCATCCGGCACATGGGTGGCGTCGAGCTTGCGATTCGAACCAGTCAGTTGAGCATTGACAAAGCTGCGTTTCCGCTCTTCGCGAATCCTAAAACGGCGGCTCAGCATGCGCAGGAGTGGGGTGTAGGTGTGAATTGGTACCTGAATCGCTTCGTCAAGCTGATGACCAATTACGAGCACACCGACTTCCGCATGGCGTTAGGCAACGTGACGCCGCTGCATAGCGAGAACGTGTTGATGAGCCGCATCCAACTGGCCTTTTAGGCACCTACGCCGCGAGGGGTGGCGTCCTTGACCGGGGGCTCCACCGCTTTTACAGTTATCAGTCACGGCATGATTTCACGACGAGATTTCCTGCAAGGTTTGACGCGGGGAGTGGCAGGACTTGCGCTCGCTCATCCGATCCGTGCGTATGTTGCTGAAACATCCCCTGCGATTCCTGGGACCACGGGGATGATTGTCCGCTCCTCTCGCTTCCTGGATCTGGAGATGCCGCGGGAATACGCGAATTCCTTCCTCACTCCGGTCGAGCACTTTTTTGTGCGTAACCATATGCACCAGCCCAGCACTCTGGACGCGGCGGAGTGGCGGCTTTCCGTGGCTGGCGAAGTGGAAAGGCCATTGACTTTCACATTAGCTGATTTGCGCAAGTTAGAGTCGCACAATGTTATCAACACGCTGGAGTGCGCAGGGAACGGACGTGCATTTGTGGAGCCGCATGTCCCCGGTATTCAGTGGCAGAAAGGAGGCGTCGGAAATGCGCGCTTCATGGGCGTGCGGCTTTCGGAGATCCTCAGTCGGGCGGGCGTGAAATCCACCGCGAAGCACGTGATGTTTCGTGGACTCGACGAGGTTCCAGGGAAAGTCCCGCCATTCATTCGTAGTATTCCCATTGAAAAGGCAACCGATCCGGATACGCTCATCGCAACGCATATGAACGGCGCGTCACTGACCAAGCATCATGGTTTCCCGGCACGCGCGCTGGTACCGGGCTGGGTCGGAGCAGCATCGTGCAAGTGGCTAGCCGAGATCAAGGTGCTGGATAAGCCGTTTGAAGGTAACTTTATGAATCCCGGCTATCGCATGCCGAATACCCCTCTGAAGCCCGGAGACGCGCTCACGGCGGAGAACTCACATCCCGTAACAGCACTATCGGTGAAATCTTTGATTGCTAAGCCCAGCGATGGAGCGAAGAGTAAACCGGGGCTGATCCGAGTGGAAGGGGTAGCCTGGGCGGGAGAGGCCGATGTGACGCGCGTTGATGTTTCCACGGACTCCGGCGCGAACTGGCGGCCAGCGCAGTTGGCCAAACAACATTCAAAGTATGCCTGGCGCCTTTGGAGCTATTCTTTCAAAACGCCGAAACCGGGAGACTACACGATCATGTCTCGCGCTACCGATGGTTTGGGTCGGACTCAACCCCAATCGGTAAACTGGAATCCGGGCGGGTACCTCAACAATGCTATCGATCAGATACTTGTGCACGTGGAAGGCTAGCGCGATCGCCAGCGTGTTCGTGCTCCTTGGTGCAGTTTTCTGCGCTGAGTCAAACGCCGCGCCAGAATTGCCAGACGGGCCTTTGAAGGCGAAGGTAGCCACCGCCTGCACGGAGTGCCATGACGCACGAATTATTCTGCAGCAGCGACTCAGCAAAACAACCTGGGCGAAGGAAGTGGATAAGATGAGCAAATGGGGGGCGCTGGTAGCGCCTGCCGACCGCGATGCCTTCATTGACTATTTGAGTATCAATTTCCCGCCCGACAAACGGCCTTATCAAGCCCCGCGAATGAAGAAGTGACAGCGGCCAGCACTGTGCAACTGGCAACTGGTGAGCACAGCTAAGGTTTTCTGGGGTGTGCTAGGCTACGTCGTTCCAGATATGCGCATTCTTGCCCTGCGGCTCGCCCGTATGCTCAGGGTTCTCGCCCGGTTCAGGAAAATCGGTATCGAAGTCCTTGACCCGCGGATCCTGATCCCGGTGCCCGAGTTGGCCATTAAGGCTGGTGTTGCCCTTTTGTCCGCGCTCATCCTGCTCCAGAGCGCCCTTCTCACGATCCTGATCTTTATGAGTCATTAATAATCTCCGCCTTGTATTGACTGATGCGGTCGAAGAACTTCGCCACCACATCGAGATTAACTTGAAAGCCGTGCTCAGGGAAGAGAATTGAGCGAAGGCAAATGAGCCCACGAGTTCCGTCTTGGGAGTGGACCCATGCCTCCACCCGGAAGCCACTTGAACCAGAAACAGACTTATTCGGTATAAGGATTTCTTAAGTAGCCTTCCAATGCGAAATCCTCGCCAAAGCGATGCAAATTAAATGACTTAACATACGCGGCCTGCTTAATGTCGCGGAATCCGGGACCTGCGGCGAAAGGGACCGACCCTGTCCCGGCCAAAATCTTGGGCGCATAGTAAAGAAAGACCTTGTCAACGACACCCGCGGCCAGTGCCGCCCAGTTCACCATGGCGCCGCCTTCGATCAGAACACTGGTTATGTCCATTTCCCCCAAAAAGCTGACTACGCCAATCATATCCGGGCGGCCATCGCGCATGGGCGGTGATATCTGTTCCACCTGAATTCCCAATGCTTGTAATGCCTGCTTCTTCTTCTCCTCGGCAAAAGAACAGAGCACAAGGACATCGTCCTTGGCAGTTTTTATGACTCGAGAAGTGTGGGGAAGGCGCAGGTGTGAATCGACAATGAGGCGTAGCAAGGGGCGACGCCGGGAAAGGCCGCTACGGTCGGTCAGCAAGGGGTCATCCGAGATGATGGTCCCGACTCCCACCAGAATGGCATCACTTTGGTGACGAAGTTCGTGAACGTGCCGGCGCGCCGGCTCGCTGGTGATCCATCCCCCGGAGGCAGCCCCCGAAGCCAAGGTTGTTGGAGCGGCACTGTCACCCGGTGGAGGAGCGATCTTGCCGTCCAACGTCATAGCGGCCTTGAGTGTAACCAGCGGTGTTTTGTGGCGAATGTATTTGGCAAAAGCTTCGTTCAGTCGACGAGCTTCATCCTCGAGGAGTCCGGATGCTACTTCGATGCCTGCCGAGCGCAATCGGGCGAACCCTCGTCCGGCCACCAGGGGATTGGGATCATCGATGCAGGCGACAACTCGGCGCACACCCGCGCGAATGAGAGCTTCCGCACAGGGACCGGTGCGGCCCTCGTGATTACAGGGCTCGAGATTGATGTAAAGAGTCGAACCGCTCGCTTTCTTTCCAGCTTCTTCAAGGGCCAGAACCTCGGCATGCTTCACTCCGTCGTAGGTGTATGTCCCTTGTCCAACTACGTTGCCGAGATCGTCGATGAGAAGCGCGCCAACGTAAGGATTCGGAGAAGTCAACCCGATGCCCGCACGCGCTAACTCCAATGCGCGCCGCAGAAACGCTAGATCTCGATCAGTGCAGTTCATTGTGGGAGCTGAACGGCTCGGCCCACTAATCTACTTGCGAGGTGGGAAGAAGCCATCTTCTTCCTCCGGTTCTGCCACCGCTGCGGCGCCGCTGCGGTTCTTGGGGCCACGGCGAACGGGCGCAAAGCGATCGGCATATGGATCGCTGGGCTCGGGCTTGCCGCCGAACAAGCGCCGCAATCGATCTGCCAGCGCCTGGAACAACGACCGCCGAGTCTGCCTATCTGCAGCCATGAGCTCCTCCGAACCTCGCAGTTTTACGAGAAGAGAGAATCGACGAATTGCTCGGAATCGAATGGGAGCAAGTCTGCGGGCTTCTCTCCCACCCCGACATAGCGTACCGGCACACCTAATTCCCGCGTGATTGCTACTACCACGCCGCCCTTTGCGGTGCCATCCAACTTGGTCAGGACAATGCCCGTCACGCCAGCCGATTGCGTGAACAGCCTCGCCTGCTGCAATCCGTTTTGCCCTGTCGTGGCATCCATCACGAGCAGCGTTTCATGCGGCGCTCCCGGCACGATTCGCTGAGCAGTGCGCCTCATCTTCTCCAGTTCCGCCATAAGATTGGCTTTGGTATGAAGGCGTCCGGCGGTGTCCACGATCACATAGTCCGTTTTGCGTGCCGTGGCAGCCTGCAGTGCGTCGAACAACACCGCTGCCGGATCTCCGCCTGCCTTGGTCTTGATGACCTCAGTTCCGGTTCTCTGACCCCATACTTCGAGTTGCTCGATGGCGGCGGCACGGAAGGTGTCAGCAGCGCACAGTAGGACCGTCTTTCCATCGGAGCGGAGAACCTGCGCGAGCTTTCCGATCGTAGTGGTCTTGCCGGTGCCATTTACTCCAACTACAAGGATGACCTCCGGACCGCTGTCAACTTTATTTACGGCGCGTGAGTTCCCTTTATCAAGAATCGCGAGCAATTCTTCCTTCAGCAGTCGCTTCAGTTCCTCAACATTGTTTATCTGCTTGCGGTCGGCCTTGTCGCGAAGGTTCTCGAGAACCTCGTGTGTGGTTGTGGTGCCCAGGTCAGCGCCGATGAGAGTGGCTTCGAGGTCATCCAAGGTGCCACGGTCGATTTCTTTGGAGAACGCTACGACTTCTTCAATCCTCTCGGTCAGGTTCTCGCGCGTGCGAGTAACCGCCTCTTTCATGCGCTCGAAGAAGCCGGGCTTCTGCTCCGTACTGCCAAAAAGGGTCTGAATCATAAGAACCGAGGATTTCCGAGCTTCAATTATACCGGGCAGCAGTGGTCCGCCCGCGTCTGGAGCGGAAAGGAAAATCGGCATCGGGCAAAAATCGAGTGTCTATAAAGAATGCGTGCCTTAAGCGGGTCACAGGCTGGGCCGGACTTAGACTGTTCCGCTATCGACTCCGAGGACATCGGTTTGCGGGTGGGCAGTAGAGGAGGCGGGAACCTGAGCAGTTGTCATGCTGCGAGCGGGGCTAGCGGCCTGGGCTGACGCAACCGCAGCCTTGATCACGCGTTGAATTCGTATATCCCCACGTTCGAATACGGCTGTCAAGGCGGCAACACACTGCGCGTCGAGACGCTTGTCAATAAGAGAATGGATGATACCCAAAGCCTCAAGTGGATCGTGTGCGGACTGGTATGGCCGGTTCGTGGTTACAGCATCGAACGTGTCCGCCACAGCTATGATTCGCGCCAGCATTGGAATCTGGTCGCCTCTTAACCCATAGGGATAGCCGCGACCGTCCAGGGCCTCATGATGCAGCTCGATTCCCGGCAGCATCTCGCGCAGCTGCTTTACCGGTCGCAGGATGTTGGCGCCCTTGGTGGTATGGGTCTTCATGACCTCGAATTCTTCCGGCGTCAAAGCACCCGGTTTCTTCAAGATTCGGTCTTCAATGCCAATTTTGCCGACGTCGTGCAGCAGCGCTGAGATGCGCAGGGTTTCGATGAAGTGATCGGGCATGTTCAGTTCTTTTGCGATCAGAACTGAATATCGCGTGACTCGATCGGAATGACCCTTGGTGTACGGATCCTTTTCGTCGACTGCGCCGGCCAGCATCTGAATCGAGCCCATGAACAGGGCGCGGTTTTCTTCCGCCGCGCGTTTCAAGTCGAGCACGAACTGCTCGAGTTCCTGAGACATGACATTGAACGTCTCAGCTAGTTCGCCGATCTCGGTGCGACTCTTCAGGTGAACCCGCTGGCTGAAATCGCCGCGAGCGATAGCCCGGCTGGATTCGGTGAGGACTTCAAGGGGATTAGTTATCCGCCTGGCTACGAAAACGCTGAGACCCATGCTCAAGGCGACGGCAATCAGCGCCAGTACACGCGCGGTCCGCTGCATTTCGTAGACCCCACGATAGGCCTCGTGCTGGGGCTTTTGGACGACGACGGCCCACTCGAGCGCGGTAACTGGACTGTAGGTCCCCAGCATGCCGGTTTTCTTGCGGCCATCAAGAACATTAAATTCCTTGGTGGCAGCAAACTGCGCACGCCCGCCTTGCTCCACAAAATTCTTGACGATCTCGATCTTCGACATGTCCTGGCCAGTGGCGTACTCGGGGGATGCGCCCGCGACCAGACGGCCTTGGCTGTCCACGACGTACGGCATCAGACCGCCGCGATTCACCTCCTGCATGCGTTTGATCAGAAATTGCAGATCCTCAACCGCGCCGATCATGCCCAGAAAACGTCCGCCGTACATGATGGGATTGCTCACCAGGATGACTGTGCGGCTGTCCTTGCCGGAACCGACCATCAGCGCCTGCCCGCTGTACAGCCGGCCTTCACTGGATGCCGAGTAGGCACGTTCCAATTCGCGTTGCAGGAAAGCGTCTGGCGCAATCCGGCCGGCGGAAATTCCCTTTGCTTCGGAATTCAGCAGCGTCGCGTAAGCAATGTCATCGGACGAGGAGACGAAATTCTCCAATAAGGCACGAAGTTCGGGAGCGGAAATGTTCTTGGAACTGATGTCGCCGCCGCTGGCAATTTCAATGGATGAGGACAGGTTGTTCAGCGCCATGCGCAACGAATCTTGATGTTGCGCGATATCATCCGCGAGGGAGCGCGTAACCGTGTTCTGCAGCAGCATTTCATTGGTTTTCAGCCGGTCACGGTTGATCGATTCCACCTGCGCCGAATAAAAATACAGCGGCACGGCGCTGATGCCGACGAGGACACCGAGGATTACATACAAAATGGGAATGCGCGCTGGCAGTGGCAATTTCAAACGAGTAAAGTAACCCCTGCGACCGCAGACGGAGCGGTAGTTTTTACCGATTTCTTTGGAATTGTACTGTGAAGTGGTCCGCTAGGACTGCAAATGGCTGGCTCGTTGCGTTACGAAAGTACCGTCGCCAATGTGACGGCAGGATCAGCAGCGTCAGAGTTTGCATAACGAAATCAATCGGATGGGAGCAGCGATGAGCGGATCGCTCTACGATTGGGGCTATTTGGTTATATGGGAATTCCAAGCACGGCCGGAAACCGTTGCCGCTTTTGTTCAGGCGTACGGGCCAAGCGGTGACTGGGTTAAATTATTCAGAGGAGCGTATGGATACCTCGGAACTGAGCTGGTGCGAGACGTCAATAGCCCACAGCGATTCATCACCATAGATTTCTGGTCGTCGCGGCAAGATTACGACGAATTCCGCATTCAGCATGGGGTGGAATATAAGCGCATCGATGAAAAATGCGCGCAGCTTACGCTTGCCGAGAGGCTTGTGGGCGAATTTGAGCCCGCAGTCAAATAATGGCTAGCTTTATTTCTCCCTGGAGAAATCTGCGACCCCAACCTCGATGAAGCTCCCGGTCTTCATAGTCTTGTCCACATCACTTTTCACGGGTGGAGCCGCCGGGACTCTCGCCCAAGTACCATAGACGCGGCCGCCCAGGGCTGCTATGCCGTTGTAGTCGCCGATGAATCTTGCGTCCGGGTCAAAGGGTTGCGAGTCCCACGCATAGTTTCTGAAGGTCTTGCCGCCATCCGTGGAGCGAGCCAGAATAGGTGTTATTTTCCGATTTTCCGGGTCGCC
This sequence comes from Terriglobales bacterium, assembly GCA_035691825.1. GTDB lineage: Bacteria > Acidobacteriota > Terriglobia > Terriglobales > Acidobacteriaceae > Gp1-AA122. Next base: position 76,485 of record DASSIO010000060.1, read on the forward strand.
CCGGCGGTCATAAAAAATAACGTTTGCGGACCCATCGAGCGGGTCTACAGCAAGCCATTGGAAAAACTGATCTGCCCCATTGTGGAGCGCATCGGAGTTGATACGCAACGCTGGTGACCAATGCTTACCGCGATCCGTTGATGTGGAGGAAAAAACATCGATGTCGCCATTGCGATAGTCAGCCCAGGTGACAAATAAGCGGTTCGAACGAGGATCGATCCCGATCTGTGGGAACCCGTTCCCCCGGTCTACGTTTTGCAACGCGAAGTAAGATGGAGCCGTTTTCAAGATCGCGCGCGAACGGGAGAAGCTTCGTCCGCCGTCGCGCGAACTGGCAAATGCTATCTCGGAGCCGTCCGCCCATACTGCATACAAAGTACCGTCTGTTCCCACCGCACCCGTGAAGCCTTCAACAGCACCGGTGTCGTCGCGCGGCAGGCCCTCGTGGCTGCTGATCTCGATAGGTTTTGACCAGGTTAGGCCTCCATCGGTCGAGCGCGAAAAGATCAGAATGGATTTCTGCAGGGAAAACTGCGTCCAGCCGACGTAAAGATTCCCAGCGAAGCGGGATTGGGTGGCGTCCGCAACTATGTATGGCTTGTCTTCGAAAGGAATGCCCGGCTCGGTGTTATGTGCGAGTACCGGTGAGGCTTGCTTGTCCCAGGTTTTGCCCCCGTCGAGCGATCTACGCACGAACACACCATTGCGAGTGGCGTTGTGCGCCCAGTAGTTCTGTGTCCCCAGCTTGTCAAAGGCTATATAGCAGAGGTATGCGCGTCCCCGTTTGTCATAGGTGACCGAGACATCGCCCGAAACTCGATAGTCGCTGGGAGCCGTGCCCTCCGCGATCGTCCAACTCTGGCCGGCATCGGTCGAGTAGGCTATCGACGCGGTGACCTGAAACGCGGTGACCAGCTGTTGTGGATTGCTGGGGTTCACTGCGATCGCAGGTTCATTGAAGAAACCGGCTTCAGGGTTGATGCGAATCACCTTTGAACCGGGAGCGGCCGGCAAGGTCTCGTCATTGTTTGTTTGACCAGCAAAGGACAGCAGGGCGGAACAGGCAAGCAAAAGCAGGATGATGAATTGGCTTCTGACGGTCATGTAACGGCGGCCTCACTTTCCTGCCATAACACTGGTCTCGCTCTTTCCACTGCGAGTCATGAGCTCGTAAATAGCGTCGCGGGGCGGCTTGCCTTTTTGCAAGATAAGCTCCATCTGGTCCGTGATCGGCATCTCGATACCGTGTTTGCGTGCCAACCCCACGGCTGCAGTGGTCGTAAGTACACCTTCCGCAACCATGCCGTGCATGCCGGCAATGATCTCGACGAGCTTCTTCCCCCGTCCCAACTCCACCCCTACACTGCGATTGCGTGAAAGTTCACCCGTACACGTGAGGACGAGGTCCCCCAATCCCGCCAACCCTGCCATGGTTTCCCGGCGGCCTCCGCAAGCTACAACCAGCCTTGTGATTTCCGCAAGCCCGCGCGTGATCAGTGCGGCGACAGAATTGTGTCCTAAGCCGAGCCCGTCACAAACGCCCGCAGCGATAGCGATGATGTTCTTGAGCGCTCCGCCAAGCTCGACTCCAACCACATCGTCGTTGGTATACACACGAAAAGATGGATCACTAAATTCCTGTTGCACCACCTGTGTGAGTTTCGCATCTGTAGCCGCAATGGTGATCGCGGTAGGATCACCGCGTGCGACTTCTTTAGCGAAAGATGGCCCACTTAACGCTCCCACCTGCGGCAGGAATCCGCACTGCCTTGCTGTGACCTCTTGAATCACCTCGGTCATACGCGACAGTGTGCCCTGTTCGAGTCCCTTCGTCGCACTGACGATCCTCGATTCGGACGTGAGCAATCGGGCTACGCTTTCAAACAACTGGCGGCAGTGATGCGAAGGCATCACGCTGACCACGATTTCAGCGGACTCGAGCGCTACCTCCAGACTATTCGTGCACATCACGGATTCAGGCAGAACGTAGCCGGGAAGGAATGCTTGGTTGATCCGGGTTGCAGCGATCGACTCCGCCACCTGCTTCTCGTGAGCCCAGAGGCGAATTTGGTGTATGCCTTTGCGGCCTAACACGATGGATAGGCTGGTACCCCAGGCGCCCGCTCCGATGACTGCAATTCTCATCCACGCCTCAGGGAAAAGCGGTTTTCCGTGCCAGCGAGCAATCTGCGGATATTGTCGTGGTGCTTGAGGACAATGAGCACGGAAGCAAGAATCATGAAAATAAGAACGGCGGGCGTGAGGTGATCCCGGTCAAAACCCCATGCCAGTACTGGTAACAGGGCCACTACCATTACGGATGCCAGCGAGACATAGCGAAATGCCAGGAAAATTCCCGCGAAGGCAGCGATCATGACCAAAATCGATTTTGGAGCTATCAGTACGAACGAACCTAAGCCGGTCGCCACCCCTTTGCCGCCACGAAATCTTAGCCAGACAGGGAATATGTGCCCCAAAATTGCGCACAGGGCTGCCAATGCCGAGAGCACAGCTGGTTGTACTGGGGATCGAGGAGTGATTAGATAACGGACCAATGCCACGGACACAAACCCTTTCGTAGCATCCAGCAGGAGGGTCGCGATACCCAAGGCGGGCGAGGTGCGCGCAACGTTTGTCGCGCCGATATTTCCACTACCGCTTTCGCGAATGTCAGCGCCGCGAAATCTGTGTACCAGCAGATATCCGAATGGTACGGACCCAAGCAGGTAACTCAACGTAATGGTAAGCAGAATTGTCATTTCTCAGGTCAACGTTGTTCACGTGCGGGAAAGCTAAAGCACAAGATTCTTGTCCGGTACTACAAGAGCGCAAAACTCCTGAGCTTCGAGTATTTCGTGCCACCCGGCGAAAGCGTGCTCTCAAAAAGATGAAATTCGTGGGATGTCATGGTACCAAATTCGGGAGCCGGCATGGAGGCCAGCTTTTCTTGCAAGCGACTGAATTTCAAGGTTGGCGCGTCTTCCTTTTTCCAGCGCGGCGATCCGGAGTTGCCGCGCGCCAGCGTCAAATGGGGGCTGAACGCATGTTCTTCCTTCGGAATGCCGAGCTGATGCATCGAAGTATCGATCGATGCCGCAAGAGTTGCGAGTTCCTGCCCGGATTGAATGCCGACCCAGAAGACACGCGCCGCTTTCGTGGTAGGAAAGAAGCCGTACCCGGCAAACGCAAGCTCAAGCCTCGTTCCAGAGACTGTCGCAAGCGCCTGGTTGATTTTTTCCACCCCTTGCACGGGCTGTTCGCCGATGAACTTCAAAGTAACATGCAGGGACTCAGGTCGGACCCAGCGCGCGTCGGGCGCGAAACCTCGTATGCCGTCCATGAAGCGCTCTAGGCGCTCACGAATGGAATTCTCAATGTCTAATGCGATGAACAGGCGCACAGTCGTTAGTCTTCGATGCCCGAACCAAGGACAAAATCAGAGCAGCTACAAGCCCATGACCAGCGGGTAATCACCATCACATCAATTTCCTTCGCACCATGTCGAGCGCCTGTTGCGTCGCAAACCAGCGAATTCTCTTACGGTCTCCGGGATAGCTGCGCTCGACGACTTCTGTACCAGTATCACTGGCCAACGCATGAAAAACCAAGCCTACCGGCTTTTCGGGCGTTCCACCGGTAGGGCCCGCGACGCCAGTGATTCCGAGGCCGAGCGTGGCTTTGCAGCGCTGGCGGATGCCTTCCGCCAGCGCCACCGCAACCAGCCGGCTCACAGCGCCGTACTTTCTGATCAGTTCCTCCGGCACATTGGCGAGATCTGTCTTCAACTGATTCGAGTAAACCACCGCGCCACCCGAAAAATATCGTGAGCTGCCACTCACCGATGTGATTCTCTCGGCCAACAAGCCGCCGGTGCACGATTCCGCGACGGCTAGCGTCGAATTGCGCATCTGCAGGTAATAGCCGACGATCTGTTCGAGGGGCTCTCCCTGGCTGGAAAAAAGCGAATCTCCCAGTTCGTCCTCCAGTTCTCCAGCCAATGAATCGACTCGCTCTTGTGCAGTTTCGAGCGAATCCGCGCGGCACTTCAAATGCAACTGAATCTCGCCGGCCCCAGCAAGAATCGTCGTCTCCACGTCGGCATAGCGTTTGTAGATTGGCGAGACCCTTGCATCACACTGCGATTCCGGCATCATCGCGATCTTTAGGACGCGAGTCGCGATAAACGCCTGCGGGAGCTTTGCCTTAAGGCGCTCAATGCATTGCTCTTCGAACACTCGCTTCAACTCGTGGGGCGGGCCCGGCAAAAGGATCACGATCTTCTCACGGCCATCGTACTTGCCCGAGATCCACTGGCCGGGAGCTGTTCCCAGCGAATTTGGCAAAACCGTTGCGCCGGAAATAATGTCCGCCTGTTTAGCGTTGTTGGGCGACATCTTAAGATTGCGGGCGGCGAAACGCTTTTCCAAGCTCTCTAGAATCTCTTCATTCCGGTGCAGGTCGAGTCCAAGTGCGTCGGCAATCGCTTCCCGGGTTAGATCGTCTTCCGTAGGTCCGAGTCCACCCATGAAGATGATGAGATCGGAGCGTAACAGGGCTATGTCGGCAATCGAGCGCAGCCGGTTGCGGTCGTCTCCGGCGATTGTCTTGACTGCGACACTGACGCCAAGCTGGTTAAGCTTTTCGGTCAGATAGAGGGAATTTGTGTCCTGACGAAACGGGGTCAGCAGCTCCGAGCCAACCGCTACTATCTCAGCATTCACGCTGAAAGTGTAAATGAATCGGTGAACAACGCCTACGTCAGGAAGGGCAGTAAAACTCTCGTGAAGTGGGATGGAAACCGGCGTGTTACGGCTACTCAGGAATCAGGTTCAAGCCCTTCACATCCCAGGCCAGCCGATGCACGGCATTGTTGGTGGCCAGAATGACCGAGCGGCCCGGGGCAAAGGCTAGTCCGACCAGATTCGGTCCGGCAATTTCGAGAGAAGCTTTGCCCTGAGGAGTGATTTTGACAATGCCGCGTTTGCCGCTCAAAGAAGCGGCGACGTAGAGGTTGCCCTCCGCATCGAAGGCGAGTCCTTGAGGCCGTCCCAATCCCCGATAAAACACCGACACGCTGCCCTGCGGATCAACCTTGTATACCGAGTCGAAGCTGGAAGTCGTCGGTCCAGTGATGAAAAGGTCGCCCTGAGGGCTGAATGCAAGATGGTACGCGGACACACTTGGCTCTAGTGTCGCGAACACAAAAATCTGCCGATCACGCGCTATCTTGAAGATCGTTCCACTACGATCCCCAACGTAAAGGTTTTCCTCGCGATCAAACGCGATGCCGGTTGCAACGCCCATACTTTCCGCATATGCCGACATGGAGCCATTCGGTGCCACACGGTATACGGCTCCGTCGTAACGGGACGACACATACATTTGACCCTGACGGTCGAACGCGATGGAGGTGGCGTTCATCATCTCCGCAAGAAATGGTTTGACGTTGTAGTTTGTATCAACCTTGAAGATTGCAACCGGAACCTTCTGCCCGCGAGAGCCGGAGAAAGTCACATAAATGTTGCCCTCCGCATCCAGCGCGGGATTGGTCACGGGATGCAAATCGTCGGCGATGGGAACGGCTATCTTTACTTCATGGGGATTGCTCACGTGATCGTTGGCAGAGACGACGACGGGGCCTGACGTCGCTCCCGGGGGAACTCTGGCGACAAGGAATTCGTCGGCGCTAATCAGGACTGAACCTTCGATCTCACCAAAGCGGACACGAGGCCGGTGGAGTTCAGGCGGGCGCAGTGCCTTGCCGCTGATTCGTACTTCGCCGCCGGGCATGGCAGCGCCGGGTTGCACGCTCTCGATGTGCGGCCGCCCATTCACGTTCTTTTTGCCCAAGAGACGCTCTGAAATCGCCATGGATTTGCTACTTAGATGCGTGAGCCCCAGGAAACGACCAGCGGCTATCTGCCAACAACGCCATAATGCAGGATCAACTGCATGATCAGGAGCGCATAGAGTCCGGCACCGATGTCGTCCAGCACGATCCCGGTTCCTTCGGGTAAACGCTCCAGTTGGCGAACTGGCGGCGGCTTGGTCGTGTCCAGTACTCGAAAAAGTATAAAACCGAGCAGAAGGGTTTTCCAGGAGACCGGAACCGCAATGAGCGTGATGAACTGACCAACAACTTCATCAATAACCACGAATTGCGGGTCCTTAATTCCCGTTTCTCGCGCAACCCGGGTCGCGGCGGGGATGCCCACAACTGTGGCGAGTGTCGCCAGGCCCAGGGCAAATCCCGGTTGCCAGCCGGGCCGTATCCAGCGGGTAAGGACAAACCAGATCAAAACTGTTGCGGCTGATCCCCATGTGCCAGGGGCCAAAGGCAGTCTGCCCGCGCCGAAGAAGGTGGCTATCAACCACGCGCCCCGTCCAGCTAACGGCTGTTTTCGGGTCTCAACGTCTGTGCTCACCTGGAGACTGCCTCTTGAATTCATCATGCTTTACTTGCTGAGCGTAGGCTCAGTCTGGCTCAGGCTCTTCGGACGAAGCATCACTTGTATCCGACAATGGCGACGAGATGACATATTGACCGCTGGCCCATTTTCCCAAATCAATCAGCCGGCACCGTGAACTGCAAAACGGAAATTCGGCGTCACTGCTGCCAACGATTTTCTTGCAGGTAGGACAACGCAACTTTAACGCACGTTTTGCCATGTTGCGCTTAGAGAATCTTTGCTACCACGTCGTAGTCCTGGGCCTCGGTAATTTGGCAGCGGTAGAACTCGCCGACGCGAGCTTCACAGCTCTCCGGCATATCATTGATGAGAACCTTGCCGTCTATGTCTGGCGCATGCATCGCAGTGCGGCCTTGCAGAAGCAGTTCCGTCTCTTCCGACGTGCCCTCGAGAAGCACGTCAAATTCCTTGCCGACCAGAGCGCGCTTAGCTTTTCTGCTGATCCGGCATTGGATACCCATGAGATGCTTACGCCGGCGCTCGATTTCGCGGGCAGGCAGTTTCGGGTCGAGGGTAAAAGACGTTGAACCTTCTTCGTCCGAGTATGCAAAGGCGCCCATCCAGTCAAAGTGCGCCTCGCGAACGAAATCGCATAGCTCCATAAATTCCTGCTCAGTTTCTCCAGGGAAACCCACAATGAAGGAAGTTCGCAGCGTCAAACCAGGAACAGTGCGGCGCATCTTTTCGATGGACCTGAGAAATAGATCGGCGCTTCCACCGCGCTTCATGCGCTTCAGTACAGATGCCGAAGCGTGTTGCAGAGGAACATCGATATAGGAACAGATGTTCTCGTGAGCTGCGATTGTCTCCAACAACCGGCTTGTGATCTTGTTGGGATATGCGTAAAGAAAACGAATCCACTTCAGTTCGCGTATTGCTGCCAGTTTGTCCAATAGGAGAGCTAATCCATCTTTCAGACCCAGGTCTTCGCCATAGCAAGTCGTATCCTGCCCAATGAGCGTGATTTCGCGAACCCCGGATCGAGCCAAGCGCTCAGCTTCGGCAATTACGGATTCAAACCGGCGTGAGCGGAACTTCCCCCTGAGTTGGGGAATGATGCAGAAGCTGCAGGGGTGATCGCAGCCTTCGGCGATTTTAATGTAGGCAGAATACCCGGGCGTAGCCAGCACCCGCGGCGTATTTTCGTCATACAAATACTTCGGAAGGTCCGCGATGGCTCCATCCCACCTGTCGCGCGAAAAACGCCCCTGCGCATCTCGGGCGTCGGCCTCGGGCCGGGACTGCAAGATGACGAAAGGGGAATTGGACTTCGGCTCGGATGCGACTCCGGTCGCGCTCAGAATGCGATCGAGTTCGCCCGTGCCCACCACCGCATCGACTTCTGGAATGTTTTTCCGAATTTCGTCGCCATAGCGTTCGACCAGGCAGCCTGCCACCACCAGCTTTTGAGCTCTGCCCGAGGCCTTCAGGCGAGCCATTTCAAGGATCGTGTCCACCGATTCGCGTTGTGCTCGGTCGATAAAGGAGCATGTATTCACGACAATGACATCGGCCTCATCGGCGCGCGTCGTTAGGACAGCGCCAGCCTGCGCCAACATACCCATCATCACTTCGCTGTCAACCAGATTCTTAGGGCAGCCCAAGCTGATAAAGCCCACTTTCTTAGCTGGGGTGGCTGCGGGAGTGGAATGGGAACCTGAGGCTACTATTGTGGATTTACCCGACATGCAATCTCAATATTCTAGCATCGCGGCACGCCATCGCCCTGCATGCGGCGCCTGCCCGGACCGGGACCAAAGAAGGTAGCAGCGCGTTACCCGGGAAGAAGGTAGCGCATGTTACCCTACGCTCAGCTTTCCTATCCAGCAGCCGCTTCGCGGCCGGAGGAGAGATGTTGGCACACAAGTGGTGGGCCGCCGTCTTCGTGCTCTTAATCTTGATAACGGCGGCGATGGCGCAGAAAAAAAATGAGCTGGCCGGCGGCATAGGGCGAACGTTCATTCCTGATCAGGGCATCAAGCCAGGACCGATTCCGCTCATCAACAATGTCGTTCGCTCCGGCAAAGGCTTTAGCTTCGAAATTAACTATGCCCGGCATTTGCTGAACAATGGTTTTTTCGCGCTCGATGCTGAGGTGCCATTCGTCGGCAATCCAGACGAGGACTTAGGCTCGGGAAATGGCGCCGTGCCCAGCACGTATTCTTCGTATTTTGTGACCCCGGCGGCTCGGGTGAGGTTCTTCGCCGAAAACGCTTTGGAACCCTGGGTGAGCCTGGGTGGAGGCTATGGCCATTGGACCTTCAGTCGAACCCAGGTTTTCGGTGGCGTCAACCCTGGACCTACGACGAAGAATGGTGGACTGCTGCAGGGAGGAGCCGGACTTGATGTGCGATGGACAAAATTTGGTATCCGCCTGGCTGCTCGAGACTTCTATTCGGGTGAATTGCCGCTGAATGTCAACACGGGCAAAAGTCATCAGCACAACATCGTTGTTACCGGTGGAATTCTCTGGAATTTTTGACCGCCACCTTGGGCTACCTCAACGCCGCGAGCTGATTTCGTCGTACAACTCGGGCAGTCGTTGTGCCTCGTCCGCAGAGTTTCCGAAACGAGCTTTCTCGTAGCTGCTGGTGAAGCGCTCGACCGAAAGCTGTACTTCTGAATCCTCGATCGTTGCCGCGAACTCTGCCGGCGTTTGAGTTTCCGCTTTGCGCCAACCGCGCCGGGCCAGCATTCGGATCATCCGTTGATACCAGATGCTTGCCGCCAGTTGCGGCGCGCGGGCGGGATGTTGCGCGAGTCTACGAGTTCGAATGGCGGAGCTTATCGCTTTGAAATTAATGGCCAGCAGGAGCATTAGAAGTGCTGCAATCGCACCTGCCGTCCACCGCCCTGGCGCGTGCACCATGCGGCGGCGCATTCGGCGGGCGGCAATGAGCAATGCATCATAGTGCTGGTGGTTCCATTCGCGAATGCGGTCAAATATCTGACGGCCTGACGTCGTAGCCTCGTGTCCCAGCGTCTGCTGGTGGTGAAAGTCATAGTTGATGACCCATTCCCGCCAGAAAGAGGAGGCTGCATCAAGGTAAAGCGAGAACCGGCCCAGCGTTCCATAGGACGCGAAACCATCGCCCGGTGTCGGGTCGAACCCGATCCAGCCATAGCCCGGAAAATACGCTTCCACCCAGGAGTGAGCATTGCGCATACGGACCAGGTATTGCGACGTGATGTCATTGAACTCACCGGTTCGAAAGCCGTTCACCACGCGGGACGGAATCCCTAAAACTCGCAACATCACGGCCATGGATGAGGCGAAATATTCGCAATGGCCCTGTCTGCGTTCGAAAAGGAAGTACGCCAGCGGATCTTTCGGCACCGTAGTACCGAGCTGCAGGGTGTAACCGTACCTGCTGCGCAGGTAGCTTTCAATCGCGACCGAGCGGTCGTAATCGTTGGTAGTGGATGCAGTGATCTGCCGCGCCAGATCCGCGATTCGAGGATCAAGCGGTGGTAGCTGCAGGTATTTTCTGTTCAATAGCGAGGGGGGGCTGTGGTACGCAGATCGGAGTTCCTCAGGAGCGGTTTGTTGAAGATCGGAATCTGCCTCGTACAGACCGGGCGGATGGTTGCGGTCTAGGTCGTAAACTGCGCCTCCGTCATCCGTCGTGAGAATACTGTAAGCACCTTCTATCGTTTGCGTCCGCGGCGCCAGGAACATGACATTTGTGCCGAGCGCTTCGAGCAAGACCCGGTATCGCAGCTTGTTGGTACTCGTTGCTGATCCCGAAGCATTGAGGTCTTCCGGTCGCGGCACTATAAAGCGGCCATCGGGCAGGCGCGGAAGAAGGGTCTGCCGGTCATTATTGGACCAACTAGTGCCGTCAAAGTTGTTCAACGCCACACCACGCCATAGCAGATCGGGATGCCGCCCACTCTTGTCGCCCTCGATTGCGACGTGCATAACTACGGCGTTCGACTGCTGGATTTGACCAATTCGTCCAAGGTCGACGCGATCGCTGAAGCCGGTCGTCAGTTGGCCCGCTGGTGCATAGGCGCTGAGATAGCCAGCTGAAATGCGTGGCAGCAGGAAAAAGATGACCAGGGCTAGCACCAAGATCGAACACACGAGAACCGGTGTCAGTCCGCCGAGGGATTTGCCGAGTTGTTCAGCGGAACCATTGTTGTCTGAGGCAAAGACAGTGGCGCTCGCCCCTGAGCGGCGGATCTCCATCATTATGAAAGTTGCTGCGGCACACAACAGATACGCGGCAAAGCCGATCAGGAAAGCGCTATCCACCGTTAGAACCGACGCGGCCAGGATCAGCAGAAAAGAAAGAATCGCCAGGAAAACAAAATCCCGGTTGCGGTATGCCGAGAACAAGCGCACGACCATGAGCGCCAGGACGAGGTGTACGGTGGCCGCGACAAACGCTCCCGAAATCCAAAAGCAGTCGACGAAATACCAGATCGCAAATACCAGGGTCAGATACTTGGTCCATCGCTCGGCAATCAGAAAGGTTTTTCGGGCAGCTAAAAAATATCCCCGGACGGTCAGCGCTCCGATCATCAACAGCACAGTAATGGGGTCTAGTTGACCGGTCTGGGCGAGTGTCCCAAAACCGCTTAGCACCATCAAGTAGAGCATTACTTCGAAATAGCGCTCCACGGCGGCGCGTACGGAGCTGCCTTCCGCTTTGCTCTGAGCCTGCATCTATCCTCTATTCTTCGCGAATTGTGGGTTTTAGCAAAGTGAATCCGTTGCGCCTACGAACCGGAGGTCACAACAGTTTGTTAGAATCGAAGCGGTCAGGCATCGGCCCCGCGCGACGCATTCCCGCCAACCCCGCCAGGTCCGGAAGGAAGCAACGGTAACGGGCTCTTGCGTGTGCAGTGGGTTCCCGGTGCCTGGCTTAATTGTTTTGCTGACCGCTTCCGTTCTCCTTTTCCCTTATTTGGCGGCCTTACGCGCTGTGGACTCTCCTGAACCGGGAACCTTGGGCATTGAATCAAAATCGAGCGATTCTTCGGCGTCAGGCGCTGGGGAGCCGAGTCCAGAGGCCGAAAAGTTCTATTCTGCGGCGCTGGACCGCATCCGCTGGTTCATGATCGGAATCGCCATTCTACTCACTATTGCTGCCTCGATCCGCTATGGATTGCGAAGCGCTCTGGGATTCGCGATCGGCTGCGCCGTCGCTTACCTAAATCTCCATTGGCTAAAGCGCGTGGTGAACGCTATGGCGGATCGAATAACGCAGACCGGATCCAAGGAATCAGGCAAGGGGATCGTCTTCCAATTTCTATTCCGTTACTTTTTGATGGGGTTAGCGGCCTATGTTATATTGAGTGTTTCTCCCGCGAGTCTCTATGGGCTTTTGGCCGGCCTGTTCCTGCCCGTGGCGGCTATCGCGTGCGAAGCCGGTTACGAAGTTTACGTAGCCGTGGCACGTGGTTGGTGAGCGGATTCCCAATACAGAAGACCATCAGTTAAGGATCAGTAGCCAGAAGCTTATCTATGCCTGAACAACTCTGGGTTACCGAACTGCTGAATCACGCGTTGGCTGGGCCTGTGGATGGTCTGCTCAGGGCTTTTGGCATTCTACCCAAGTACCCGCAGGCGCCGATCACCAATGCAGTCGCAATGCAGATCGTGGTATTCGCATTTCTGGTGATCGTGTTTGCACTGGTGCGCTCACGGCTTTCGGTGGACAATCCCGGCGCCCTGCAACACATTTTCGAAGGCGTGCACGGATTTATTAACGGACAAAGCGAAGAAATCATCGGCCATCACAGTTCGCAGTACACGCCGTATTTGGCAGCGCTTGGATATTTTATTCTGATCAGCAATCTTCTGGGGCTGATTCCAGGATTTGAATCGCCCACGGGCGCCAGCCCGACCGTGCCGTTAGGGTGCGCGGTGCTGTCGTTCTTGTACTACCACGCTCAGGGATTCAAGCATTCCGGTATCAAGTATTTGAAGCATTTTGCTGGCCCGATGCCCCTGCTGGCACCGCTGATGATTCCCATCGAGACGATAAGCCATCTGGCCCGCATGCTGTCCCTCACCATTCGTCTTTATGCCAACATGTTCGCGGGCGACATGGTGACACTGGTGTTTTTCTCGTTGGTCCCCATCGGCATTCCGATTTTGTTCTTGGGATTGCATATCGGCGTTTCCTTCCTGCAAACCTACATTTTTGTACTGCTGGTGACGGTTTATCTGCAGGGAGCGGTGGCGACAGAGCATTGATACTGTTCTCAGTTGTCGGTTCTCAGTTCTCGGACAGTAAGAAGCTAATAGCTGCTGGTTTGTTCGAGACTACATCGCGAGCTGCAGTGCACGATTACGTAGGACTGGGAAGGGAAAACTGAGAACCGAGAACTGACCACTAAGAACTGGGTTTTGCCCGCCAGCGTGAGGGCGTCTGCACGAGGATGACGTCAACCACCCACTGACGGCAATTTGATCGAGGAGGAGAACAGGATGCGTACATTAAGTTATATCTTCATGGCAATGTCGGCGATGTGCTTTGCTGTACCGGCATTTGCACAGGGCGGAGCGGAAGCCGCAGCCGCCACCAACTGGGTAGCCATCACAGCCGGATTCTCGATGGCAATTGCGTCCGCGGTTTGTGGACTGGCGCAAGCCAAGGCAACCGCCGCAGCGGCCGAGGGATTAGCGCGCAATCCAGCCGCGCGTCCCGGGATTCAGTTGGCGCTGATTCTCGGCCTGGCGCTGATCGAGTCGCTAGCTCTGTACACCCTGGTGATCATTTTCGCTAAAGTGAAGTGAACGGTGTTTGATGCGCAGTGAGCCTCCGCAGAAGCGGGGGCTCTTTCTTTTCCGAGATTGCACGAGTCCGCGTGGACGGAACGGTTCGGAAGACTCGTCGCGCTACGGGAGGAAAACTGGGGAAATCAATTGCTGGAGAATAAAGGCGTTGCTAACCGAAGAGACTAGCTTTTCCGTTGTCCGTCCCAAGACTCGCCCTTGTATTGTGTGGCGTGTTGCATGGCGTCCACCAGTGCGCGCCGCAAGCGGTAGCGGCTTTCCAGGTCAGTATTAACAATCTCGAAGCCAAGTTCATTGACGCGTGCGCGACGTAGCAGAACCTGAGCACGGATTTTTCGTACTCCAACCGAAATCTCGATCGCCGCTTCCGAGCCAATACGCTGGTTATCTTCCTTCGTTCCCATGCCTCCGCCAAGGCTGAGCTCGCGGATTGTCATGGTCGATTTACCCCAAGAACTGCTGAGGATTGCGCTAAGGCTCCGGTTGAGAACATATCGCTCGTAGCGCCTCTGCCGAACCCACGATGATCCTAACTGCGCGTCCAAGGCTGCGATCGCCACTTCGGCGGGATCGAGGTCATTGTCGGCCACCACCTGGTTGCTATAACGCGGGTCAATTTTGGCGAGGGCCTGAGCGGCGGCGATGCGCAGCTCGCGATGGTGCACCCATTTCCAGACTTTCTTGGCTTCGATGATATTTCGTAGCACGGGTACGGCATCGGGATGCCGCAGCCGCCCGAGCGACTCGACAGCCTTGAGCTGGATGAGCGGCGAGCGGGCTTCGGTATCCCCAGGTTGCGCCAGGATCATCAATGCCGGAGCGGCATTCGTGTCGCCGCTCATGCCAATTTCGTCGATGGCCTGCGGCAGGACTAGAGGATCGAGTACTTCCAGGAGTTCCAAAAGTGTGCTGCCACGGTCCGAAGCGGCGCCGAATGCCACCTGGCGAACAACGACATCATGATAAAAACGGCTCCATTCGCGAATGCGTCCTGGTAAGAGCTCCAACAATGCGGGCACGTCGAGCCGGCTCATCAGCCCGACTACGGCCGCGGCTTGCCGCGGAGGAGCAGTACGGAGAACTTCGCGAAGCTGCGCTTGGCCATCTGGCCCGAGCTCTTCGACAACTTTAATCAGGCGGTCGCACTCGTCCCGTTGCATGCACCGGAAAAACCTGTCGGCCAAATGCTCGACGGCAGTTGCAGATGACATGCGAAAGATTTGCAGGAGTTCACCAGAAATTTCTTCCGAGCGCATGGCTTCGTCGATGAATTCCGGCAGCCGGTTTTCGACGCCGATCCGAGGCTGCATCTCCTTGGCTAACGCGGGACGACGGTGCTCGAGTTCTTGCAGAGCAGCAAGAACCTCGACGACCGCTCCGTATTGCTTTCGATTATTGGCTTCCTGACTTAAGCGCACGAAGGCAGCGGCCGACAGGCCCTGAATTTCGCCATCGGGCTCCTGGCCAAGACTGGTGGCCAGAGCACGAATCACTGCTCGCATCAAATCAGGACCGCATCGTGCATATAAATCGGCCAGTTGGCTTAGCCCTGTCGAGACTTTGCGGCGGGTCTCCGACTCTTTAGCAGCAAGACAGGAATAGTAGTTACTTAGGATTCTATCGGCAGTTTCGTAGTCGCCGCGTTGCAAGAGTTGTTCCACATACTGACGCACATTGCGGGACGGCACGCACGCAGCTTCGTTGCTCAGCAACACGCTCTTTTTGCCGGCTTCCGGGACCTCCGCCCAGAACATCCGGTCCAGGATGTCAGCGTGCGACTCGACCAGAATTCCGGCCTTGCTCATCTTCTCTTCCTGAACCTTGAGGATCTGGCGCAGCGTGTTCATCTGCCGGCTCATGTGCTCCAGCATCTGGTGCACGGCGTTGACCTTGATTTCGCCCTTCTGGTAGCGCTCCAGAGCAAAGCGGATAGCCATGTGCTCAGCCGCCCGCATCAGCAGGGGTGTGTCGCGTTCTTCATCTGAAACCTTTGACGCGAGGCTTTCCAGAAGCTGCTGTAAGTTGACACGCGTGGCGGCATCAGCCTGCCCCAATTCCTGCTGCACATGTTCCTGCGTTATGTTGGGATCCTGTGCGCTTTGTCCGAACTGGGTAAGCAAGCGAATGGCCCGGATGACCTCTTCCTCTTCCAGAGGAACGGTTCCTTCGCCACCATCAATGGCCGCAGGAGTTCCCGGTCCGCTGCCGTGGCGCAATGGCGCGCTGCCGGCTGGAGCGGAACCGCCGCCTCCGCCGCCGTGAGCGCCTTCCGCGGCCGCAATGAGCTGCAACAGCTTCTGAGGATCATTTAGCCAGTCTTTGAATTCCGGGCCCAGGGTTTGCGCCGCGATTTGTGCGGCCACACTGACTTCACCGGTAGCCGGATCGGCAGCAACAAATTTCACTTCGTTGATCTTGATGCTGGACTGTTGGGAGTCGCCCAAGGCCTGCTTGATCTGTTGCGCCATGTCCTGGGCTTTCGACCCGGAGCTGGCAAAGGCACGAACCAGGCGCCCGAAGTCGTGTTTCGTGACCTGGGTGGTGAAATTGATGCTGGCAAGACCCGCGGCGGTCAGCAGCTGTGCGAAGCTGCGCTCCGCCTGACCCGCTTCCAGCGGGATGCCGTCCAAAAGCAGGGTGGACCCAGAAACGCCCAGCAGGAAACCGCTTGCGCCCGCGGCAGGTAAGCCATTTTGCAGCTCTTTCCACGCGGTCTCAAACTGCGTTTCGGTGCGCTTATGATTGAAACCGTAAAGGCGAACGTATTTAACCAGTATGTTCAGGCTGTGGACGAACGCCCGCGCCGACTCGCCGCGGGCCAAATTGGCGCCACTTGCTGGGATACTCCGCTCCTGCACACTGATATCGCGCCAAGCGTAACGCCTTTAGGGAAGCCGTGCATGTTACCGGAGTAATCGCGCTGGCGTTCGATCCCAACAATTCCTGCGATATCGGAGCGGTCACAAAATCGGGTGTTCAGAGGATCTTGCCCTTGGCGAGATCTTCAACAAGCTCAAGGTCAGCTTCGAGGAAGTCGAACGTGGGGAGCTTTTTCCGATCGGCCCATTGCACGTCGCGAAAAATGCGGTTTTCAATCTCGCCCTTATATTCGTGAACCACATAGAACCGAAGCTCAACCGCCCCTCCATTTCTATACGTGTGGTGAATACGCGCGACTTCTTCGCCGATGCGGGCATCGATTCCGAGTTCTTCCTCAAGTTCCCGGCGGAGAGCGTCGCGAGGTTGTTCGCCAGTTTCAATTTTCCCGCCAGGAAACTCCCATTTCAGCGGCATCGTTTGATGGCGAGTGCGCTGGCATACCAGAATTTTGCCATGTTTGATAATTATGGCCGCCACGACGCGCTTCATACGTGCGCAGAGACTTCGGATGGTACAGCGCTTATAGACGGATCGACGCAGCTCGTGAAAGTAAATGCAAATGCAGCGAGGCCTGAGGGGCAAACCAGTTCCAACATGTGGCTCTCGAAGTTACGGTTGGCTACCACAGCGTACATTCGCGGGCTTGCGACCGGAATGTAACTATCCTCATGCCCCTCAGCTACTCTAAAGCGAATGTCCGTGGTAGCTTCACCTGGGCTCAGCGGCTTGCCATCCTGATGAATCCCAACTTCACAGCGTTCAGAACGGGGAGATGCCATCACCAGATTCACAGTCTTCGCCGAGTACCTCAGAAGGATTCGGTGTGGACCATCGCCAACCGCTTCGACATATTCCGCAGTCGAGGCCCAGCGGCCGGTGAGGTAAAAGACGTTCTCTTGCAGTTCCCCGGAAACCGTATACTCCGCGATCTGATCCTCTTGGAATCCGCCTGGGTTGCCGACTTTTCCACGCCGGTGTCCGAGATAAAGTTCCGGGGTTGGCGGATAGCACCTTGCCCCCGGACAATCCTCCTCGCGAACCGGATTCATAATTGGCGGGAGCACAACGTGCTCGTCGATCTCTCGCAGTAACTGCTGAATCGCCTGCTCACATTGCTCGTACTCGCCTTCGCCGAAGTGGGCGAAGCGCAGATATCCCTCCTTGTCGATCAAATACTTGGTGGGCCAGCAGCGGCAGGCAAAGAGCTTCCAAATCTCATAATTACTGTCGATCACGATTGGATACGTGAGGCCAAATTCCCGCACCCCGCGCTCCACATTCGACTCGTACTGCGCGAAGGTGAACTCCGGAGTGTGAACGCCAATCACCATGAGTCCTTTGTCCTTGTAGCGCTGGTACCAGCCTTCAACATAAGGCAAGGTCCGGATGCAATTCACGCAGGTGTAGTCCCAAAAATCTACGAGTACAGCCCTCCCACGCAACTGGCGGAAGCTCAACGGCGTTGAATTCAACCAGACGCGGCCAATTTCCGGGGCGCGAACCTTGCCTTTCTCGACAATCACGAGCCGGCGTTCTCCAGATGTTTGCCCACGACCGAAGCACAATATTCGATCAACCGCCGGTCTTCGAGAGCGAAAGCAGCGGGGGTGTGACTGTCCACGTCCAGTTCACCCACCACCTGTCCATCGGCGAAAACGGGCGCGACGATCTCTGACTTTGTTTCAATCGAACAGGCCAAGTAGCGTGGATCGGAACTCACGTCATCAACCACAACGGTTTCGCCTTGGGATACTGCCGCCCCGCAAATCCCCTGATTCAGCGGAATGCGCGTGTGCGGAGTGGGCGCACCTTCGAAGAATCCCAGCTGAAGGACGGGTCCAGGTTCTTCCAGCATGTAGAAACCGACCCAATTGTAATGGGGCATTTTGCGGTGAAGTAACTTTACGATCGCAGCCATGAGCTCATTGGCGGTTGCGCACGTTGTTGCAAGCTGAGCTACTTCTTGCTCGGCTTCCTGAATCTGAGTGCTGGTGGGCATTCGATAAATATTAAATCACAGCGTGTGCGCTTCGCTGGTATCGCCGAATGATTCGACACCAATCTGTCGCAATCCCACAGAAGTCGTAAAGAGTTCTGGATGGATGGCTGCAGCCAAAGCGCGAAGGCCTTTGACTAAAGTGGGCGCCGGCGTATTTAGGAATTCGTCTCGGATACAATACACACGGTTTTCGCGGACAGCACTTAACCTTTGGCGATTGTATAGTTCAAATTGCGAGACGCTTTGAAACGCTGCGGCTCTGATAAGCTGCGGAAAGATCGCACATATAAAGATTAGCCCTGGAAGAGTGGTCCTTCAGGACCGCGTAGGTTGGCTTCAGCAACGAGCGCTTCAGCCCGGCGCCCGTCGCAAGATCTCTTAGCGAAACCTGATTTACCACAAGTCTGTCATCCCGAGCGGAGCAGAATGGCCGTTCACGGCAATTCTGCAAAGTCGAAGGACCTTGCGTCTCACCTGCAGCGTTCATCAGAGTCTCCAAAAACCCAAACTGAAGGCAATACCAGGCTGGAGCCGTCTTGTCACTTTGCACGTGACCTGGAATCTCATTTAACGTATCTAAACAGAGCAGCCTTTCCGCAAACCTATGGCCTCGCAGATCGAAAAGCGCAATTTCAAGCGTCTGACGCGGCGCGAACTGCTGAAAGTTTCGCCAGTTCTAGCGCTGGGGGCCTTTGCCATTCCGCAACTGCAGAAGCCGCTGCTGAAGGCTGGCCTTGGCTTTAGTGACTGGGCGGCCGCGCTACTTTTTCGGAAGGGTCACCTGGCTCCCACTTTCTCCGAGTCGGAGTTAACGCCATTTGAGAAATTTCCGATCAACGACTACGACGTTGACGATCCGGGCGTCGATTTCGACAAGTGGACGCTAACGGTGTCCGGGGCAATCCAGAAGCCGGGTGATTACAAGCTGGCGCAGGTTCAGTCGCTTCCAAGAGTGCGCCAGAATACTCGTCACGTCTGCGTCGAAGGATGGGACGTCATCGGACGATTTGGCGGCGCCCGGCTGTCAGATTTCCTGAACATGATTGGGGCTGACACGAACGCCCGCTACGTCTATGTGGAATGTGCCGACGACTACTATGAATCCATTGACATGGAAACGGCTCTGCATCCCCAGACGCTTCTTTGTTACGAAATGTATGATCAGCCGCTTACGCGTGAGCACGGTGCGCCTCTGAGATTGCAGATTCCCACCAAGATTGGTTACAAGCAGGCCAAGTATCTAACCGATCTTAAAGTCACCAATATTCTGGCCAAGACCGGCTACTGGGAGGACCAGGGCTACTCGCATTTTTATGGATTGTGACGACGGCGGCGCGGGTATCGTCAGAGAGCGCTGAATGGCAACTGAGGCTTTAGAGATTAACGACACTAAGACCGGTCAAGTAAGCGAAGCGGTATACGAGCACCCGCTCATTGTCCGCCTTTGCCACTGGGTCAACGCCGTATCCCTGTTCGTGCTGGCCGGTAGCGGACTGCAGATATTTCGCGCCTTCCCAAGCTTCGGCGCCAAGATTCCTCAGCACGACCTGTTGCATTGGCCGCAAGCGTTCGCGATTGGCGGCTGGCTCGGTGGGGCGCTGCAGTGGCACATGACATTCATGTGGATCTATCTCGTGAGCGGCATGGTCTACATCGGGTATGAGTTCTTTAGCGGGAACTATAAGCAGGTGCTGTTCGTTCGCCGCGACGTTCCGGGTGTCTGGCCCATGGTGCGCCACTACTTCTTTTTCGGGCCGAAGCCGCCGCTCACGGAAACCTACAACCCACTACAGAAACACGCGTACACCTCGGCAGTGATTCTCGGTGTCCTTTCGGTACTGACAGGGATCGCCATCTGGAAGCCGGTGCAGTTTTCCTGGCTGGCCTGGCTGATGGGTGGTTTCCATTGGGCACGACTCTGGCATTTCATCATCATGTGGGCGTTTCTGGCATTTGTTTTTGGTCACCTCGTCATGGTTGTCGTGCACGGCTGGAACAATTTCATGTCCATGCTCACGGGATGGAAAAACAGCGAGTGATCAGAACCAGGAACTAAGAACCAGGAACCAGGAACTGAAACCCGAGGCTGCGTGGCAACTGAGGCTGCTTTGCCGCTAGATCCGGCTGCAAACACGAACGAAGAACTGCTGATTCGTCGCGTTCTGAAGGGTGAGCATGAGCTGTTTTACCAGCTCATTGAGCCCTATCAGCGCCGGGTTTATGCCGCCGCTTTCGCCATTTTGCGCAATCAGGACGATGCCCAGGATGCGGCCCAGGAAGCGTTCTTGAAAGCATTCAAGAATTTGAAACAGTTCCGAGCGGAGGCTCGTTTCAGCACGTGGTTGATGCAAATCACGATTAACGAGGCACGTATGCGCAGGCGTAAAGGCAATACTTCTATTCTGCAGCCGATCGAGGACCACCGTGATGATGAGGGAAACTACACGCCACGCGATTTTGCCGACTGGCGCGAGATTCCCTCCGACGCTCTGGAGCGCAAAGAAGTGCGTGATCTCTTGACGGAGGCGCTCGCCTCAATTGGCGAGAAGTACAGGGAAGTTTTTCTGCTGCGCGATGTCGAACAACTGAACATTGAGGAGACGGCCAAAGTGTTGGGAATTTCCACGGCGTCGGTTAAGACGCGTCTCTTGCGCGCCCGCCTCATGCTGCGCGACTTGCTGGCCCCCGGACAGGCGGCGAAATGGGCCGGCAGGCTGTCTTTCGTTAAGGGGAACAAGCCATGGTAGTCCGCTGTGAAGATGTCTGGCGGGAGATTTCAAATTACGTGGAAGGCGATGTAGATCCCGCCTTGCGTGCCGCCTTGGAAGATCATCTGCGCATCTGCAAAAACTGTACTGCGGTGCTCAACGGAACGCGGAACGTGATCCGGCTGTACGCTGACGAACGCCTGTTCGACTTGCCGCGCGGCTTCAGTCAGCACCTGCATCAGAAACTCGAAGCGCACATGCCCGGCAGGCGCGGCACAGCCTTTGGCTGGATGGTAGCGTTTGCCGCGGCCGCGCTGCTGATCATTGGCTTTGAAGTGGGGAATTCTTCCGCCTTCACCGGGCCGGCCCTGCGTTCCCAGCATGCGCAGGAAGCCTCGTCCGACATTCCTCCCGATCTGATGGTTGTGGTCACCGACGGCGCTAAGACGTTTCATCTGCCCGGCTGCGGCGTCATTCATAACCGCGCGACAGAAAAACTGATTTCAAGCAGGGAAGCCCTGCTCCAGGGCTATGTGCCCTGCGTACGCTGCCTTCGCAAATATGTCGGCTCAGTGGCTACAGTTCGCCGTCCAGCAGTTGTACCAGGCTCGCGGCCTGGGATGGTTAATTTGGCGTCACTAGCGCGATAGGGAATTTCGATGAGAGTGTTGGTAATCGGTGGCACACGATTTATTGGGCCGCACGTCGTACGCGGGCTGGTGGAACTTGGACACGAGGTTACAGTCTTCCATCGGGGAGACAATGAGTTAGCGCTCGACCCCGCAGTTCGGCACGTTCACAGCCCGTCGGCAGCCATGCCGGTAACGACGTTTCCGCGCGAGCTCACCCATCCTTCCCCGGATATGGTCATTCACATGATCCCGATGGGAGAGAACGATACGCGCGCGGCTGTCGAATTATTTCGTGGCATCAGCCAGCGGCTGGTTTGCGTCAGCAGCGGAGATGTCTATCGTGCTTACGGCGTCTTTGTTGGAATCGAGCCCGGCGCGCCAGAGCCTGGGTTGCTGACCGAAGACTCACCATTGCGTACGATGCTTTATCCGTACCGCGCCAAGGCAAGCTCCAACACGGCGCGCGAGTACTATTACGAAAAGATTTTGGTTGAGCGGGTGGCGATGTCGGAACCACAACTGCCTGGTACGATCTTGCGGCTACCCAAGGTCTATGGCTCCGGGGAGAATGCCGACCTGGCCACGGTTTATGGCTTCTCTGGGCATCGGCAGTGGCGTTGGACTCACGGCTATGTCGAAAATGTTGCTGACGCGATCGTTCTCGCTGCTGTCGATGCCAGGGCCGCGGGTCGAATTTACAACGTCGGAGAAGAGTACACGCCGACAGTTGCCGAACGCTTAAGCCAATTGCCTCCCAGGCCCCCTGAGTCGCTCCCCGATTTTCCTGGAAACTTTGCTCAGGACATCGCTTACGACACTACCCGGATTCGCCGTGAACTGGGTTACCGGGAGCGCGTGTCGTATCTGGACGGTTTGCGTCGGACGCTTGGACCGGCAGCATCAATTCCTGCGTAAGCTGGCCGGGTGAACGACAGACTGTTAAGCCTCATTTGCCTGCATCGGAAGTTTCCTTATGGGAAGCCGCCAAGTCCATAGCCAGCTCACGGCGAATCGCCTCACCTTTCCGCGACTCTAGCACCCGCACCCGCCGCGCTGCGATGTTGATAGCATCCAGGCGAATCAGCTTTCCATTGCGCACCTCCGTCTGAAAACGGAACCAGTCGGTGCGGAAAAGTCGGCCGGAGGCGTAGAAGGTTATCGAAGCCGCGATCTGGCCGGCAAAATCGTCAACCGTGCCCGCCAGCAGGCGTTCGCCGATATTCTGCGTCCAGGTCATGCCGCCGACTAGCGGCTCGTTGAGAAACTGCCGGGTAAACGGTGAACCCAGCGTCGTGCGCCGCAATTGCATCATCTGCAGCAGCACGGAAATCTTGGCAAGATTCGTGACTACGATGCGGGCTTCGCTGTCCGAAATTCGTTCCAGCTTGATGTGCAGCTCGGGCGACCACTCCCGTTCAAATTCCTCGCGCGCCAGCGCCAGGCTGCGCTCGGTGGTTTCCGCGTAACGCAGGGTAGCGCGCGCCAGCACCAGGCTGAGAAGGCAGGTTACGATCGTCGCTGCCAGCGGCACGTACGCGGCGAGCAGGGATATGGGCTCGTTCCATCGGCCAATCCATTGCAAATGCATCCCGTCTTCCCCTGCGGCCTGCGCCAGAAATTGACTTTGCAGCCGCTAGTGTAGCGGGGAAGCAGCAGCTCTTAAACACACAGCGGGGAGTTGGCCCAACGAGCTAGAACTTTAGTCACCACAGCTGTCTGGGTTGGCGCTTGAAGTGTACGCCTTCGAGCCGCGCGAAAGCGCCGGAGTGATGCTCTACCCTACCTTGGCTAGCTGCGATAACGTACGGACATTTGCGGCCACGGCGCCAAGAGATGTCAGGTTCCTTCTATCCGCCAGCGCTTTCAAGGCGGTCAGCACACGCCCTTGGCCGATCAAATCGAGAGCATCTCCCAGCGACACTGCAAAATGCAGCATCACGCTGGAGTCGCGGTAGCAGTCGGCAATACATCCGGTACAGCCGTCGCGCACCAGCGGTGTGTGTGGAAAATCCCACACTGAACAGAGGCGCTCGGACCATGCATCGCACCGCCAGATGTCGTAATTCCAATCCATATAGAAGCTCTTGTACCCGCCATAGCACACAAAGCGCTCGGGCTCCCCTCGCAAATGACGTTTCATGTCGGCAATGGACGCCCGCGGGTTGTTTACCGGAAAAAGAGTGCGTAGTTCGTCCGCGCGATCGAAAGCATCCGTGAGTTCGGTTCCCGTGAATTTGACCAGTTGGGAGTTGTCTGACCACGCCAGCGACGAGGAGCCGAGGCGCGCTTGTTGCGGATACGAGAACGTGACCGCCTGAAAGCCCAGATCTCTCAACAGCGGCACCAGGGCCGTAAAATCGCTGATCAATTTGCTGATTGCCACCTGCGCGATCGGCGTCATGCCAAGATTCGGCATACGAGTGGTGGCCGCGCGAATGCGTTCTCCGACGCCTTTCAGCCCGCGATTGTTCTCATGCTCGCTGATCACCGGAGAATCGATAGACACGTAAACTGTCTTAAGCCCGGCGTCAGCCAGTTCCTCCAGTTTTGCCGGCAATAACCAGCCGTTGGTAATAATGGCCGGTCCCATGCCCTTCGCGACTGCCAGTGCAATCATTTCCGGCAGACGCGGATGCAGCAGCGGTTCGCCGCCAAAAATGTTTAGATAGCGAATGTCACGCCGGTAAAGGATATCGAGTGCCGACTCGAAAAGATCCGCATCAATCCATCGCAGATCGCTGCGTGCGACTTTTCCATTGGCAAAATTGCAGAAATCGCAGGTCGCGTTGCACGAGTTGGTGATCGCAATATTACAGATTGCAGGACCGCCGCGCCCGATCAACCGCAGCATGTCCCAGGTTTTCCTCGCCGCTGTTCCCATCACATGCCCCAAGATGAGATTCGATGATTTCTGGGCAGCACAGGACAGTACACGTATGTCCCGATTATGACGGGGAAGATACAGCAGTACTCAGCAGGCTATTTCACAAATGGTTGTGGAAGGGCGCGGCTTAAGCCGCACCGTTCAGAGCCATGTGATGACTGGGCTTTAGCCCCTGCGAGAAGCCGCACTTATGCCTTTGGTTGGGCTGAGATAGCTTTCAGCAGGCTAGCTGTTCGCGCGAGAGCTTTAAGCCGTTCAGGTTGCCGAGTACAGTGACGGCGATGTTTTCGGTGCGGAAAAAGTCGTTGGCCAGCGCCTGCAGGTCATCGGCGCTTACTTCTTCGATCCGATCGATGAGTTCATCGAGGCTGTAGAAGCGGTCAAAGTACATTTCCTGTCGCGCCAGATTCGACATGCGCGCGGTGCTCGATTCCAGCGACAACATCAGGCTGCCTTTGAGCTGGTCTTTGCAACGCCGGAGTTCTTCCTCCGGAACCGGCGCAGCTTTCAGATTTCGAAATTCGGCGATTACGCACTCCACTACTCGGGAGGCCGATTCCCGCGAAGTGCCCGCATATACCCCGAGGCAGCCCGTATCGCGGTATGGATTCAAGTCGCTGTAAATCGCGTAAACCAATCCCTGCCGCTCGCGGATGTTTTGAAACAACCGCGAACTCATCCCCCCGCCCAGGACGGTGTTGAGAATGTAGGACGCATATCGCTTTTCGTGAGCGATGGGATGGCAGGGCACGCCTATGCAGATCTGAACCTGCTCCAGCGATTTTTTGTTACGCATGATGATGCGCGGCACAACCTTGGGCGCCTGGCCGTGATATCCGTTGGCCGACGGCCGCATATGGTGAAAATGCTTTTCCACCAGATCGACAAAGCGCTGGTGATTGATATTCCCGGCTGCCGCGATAATCAGGTTCCCAGGGTTAAAACGTTTGTTATAGGAATCGAACACAACCGGCTGTTCGAACTTGCGTACTGTCTCTTTTGTGCCCAGGATAGGTTTCCCGAGAGGATGATCCTTCCAGAAATTTTGGGTAAAGATTTCGTGAACAAGATAATCGGGGTTATCTTCGTCCATCTTGATTTCTTCCAGGATCACGCCGCGTTCCCGTCCGATATCGTTAACGTTGAACACCGGATTCAGCACCAGGTCGCTGAGCACATCCATGGCGATCGGCAGATGCTCATCGAGGACCTTGACGTTGAAGCAAATGCACTCCTTCGCTGTAAAGGCGTCCATGTTCCCGCCGATCGAGTCCACCTGCCGGGCGATGTCCTCCGCTGAACGGTGCTTTGTTCCCTTGAACACCATGTGCTCAATGAAATGGGAGATGCCGTTCCACTGCGGATCCTCATCGCGCGAGCCCGTCTTTACCCAGATTCCCACGGAAATCGAGCGAATGTGCTGCATCTCTTCCGTAATGACCGTGAGGCCGTTGGGCAGGATTTGGCGTCGAATGTGTCTGACGTCTTCAACCATGGTGGAATTCGCAAACTGCCGGGCCGGGTAAGAGCGACCTCGTATCCAATCTATTCTGACACAGCTAATAGAAGTGTGCCTGAATAGATTACTCGTTTATACTCAGTAGCTTAGATCAACTGTGCGCTGGCCGACCAAAGCTGCGCCTCCCCGGCACTCAGAATATCGGTCGGGGTGCAAAAGCCTGGATTCGCCTGACGCGCGCCGGAACATCCAACTAGAAGCATGGATCAACGTACGGAACTGGCCCTCCTTGGCCTCGACCGGGCAGAACTCGAAGGCTTAGTCGAGCAGCACGGGCAGCCTGCTTACCGCGCTCGGCAGCTCTATGACGCAGTCTATCGGCAGCGTGTGGCGTCGGCCGATCGCATCTCTACCCTGCCTCAGGAATTTCGCCAGCAGCTCACCGAAAGCGGCGTCGTCGTCGGCCTCCCCGTGATCGAACAGAAATTCGTGTCGCAGGATGGCACGGTTCGCTTCCTGATGCGCTTTCGAGATGGCCAGTCCGTCGAAACTGTCTGGATGCCAGAAGGCGACGAGGGCGAGGCTGGCGACGGAACGGAAGCGGGTGACGAAGTGGAGAGCGGTCCCGCCCGCTCCTTCCACCGCGCGACAATATGCGTTTCCAGTCAGGTGGGATGCGCTGTGGACTGCCAGTTCTGTTTAACCGCGCTGCTTGGGGTAAAACGCAACTTAACCGCGGGTGAAATTGTGGGACAAGTGTCCGCTGTGCTGAATGACTACGGAGTCTCGCCCCCGCAGGATCGCGTAAACCTGGTCTTTATGGGCATGGGCGAGCCGTTTCTCAACTACGACAATTTTATGAAAGCCGTGCGCTTGCTTGCCGACGGAGTGGGTATTCCGCCTTTGCGCATGACTGTTTCCACCGCCGGTATTGTGCCCCGGATAACCGACTTTGGTCAGGAGCAACTCCGGCCGAAGCTAGCTATCTCGCTAAATGCGTCGAACGATGAGTTGCGTACTCGCCTGATGCCCATCAATCGCAAGTGGAATCTTGAGAAGCTGATCGCAGCGGCCCGTGATTTTCCTTTGCAGCCGCGGGAGAAGTTAACGTTCGAATATGTTCTGCTCGACGATGTGAATGACTCCGCTCAGAACGCGCGGGAGCTTGTCGATTTGATTCGCGGCTTGCGCGCCAAGGTGAACCTGATCGCGCTGAACCCCGGACCTGGCATTGATTTTTGTACCCCCGCCGAAGAACGGGTTCTCGCCTTTCAGAAAACCCTGACAGCGGCTGGAATTCCGGCCTTCATTCGCCGTCCCCGCGGCCGCGACATCTACGCCGCCTGTGGACAACTGAAGCGCACCACCGAGCTCCAGCCCGCGTGACGAAGTCGGATCAGCTCTCAGATTGATTTCACGGGGATAGTGGTCAGGTCTTCCACTAAGCCGACTTCCTTCTGCACAAACGGCTCGGCATAGGTTACTCCGCCCAGCATTCCGTAAAAACGTGCCATCGACTCGATGCGGGCACGAATTTCCGCACGGGCAGGAAAGATTCCGGCGCCCGCGTCCTGGTCACTGTATTGTGATTGATAAGCCATCAGCGCAGAGAAACGTTCCTCAAGTTGATTGGTGATGTCCACGACGAAGCTGGGCCTCACATCGTAGTAGAGCGACGCATAGACGATTTTGAACGGACGATGTGACGGCAACTTCTCGCTGTCAGCCCTCGGTTCTGACCTTGATTGGCTGAATGCCGATTGCTGAGTGCTGATGGCCGGGAACTGATCGCTATTCACGTCCAACTTGCTCAATCCCGCAAGAAAGCACGCCTCGTAGCCCAGCACCGACGCGGTGTAGTGATCGGGATGACGGCCTTTCCAGTAGGGAAGGATCAGAACACGCGGACGGACTTGCCGGATCACACATGCCACCTTCAGGCGATTCTCCCAGGTGTTTTCCACACGTCCGTCAGGAATGTCCAAGCCCTGACGCCAGGAGACGCGCAGAATCCGGGCAGCCTCAGTCGCTTCACGGGAGCGATCTTCCGCGCTGCCGCGTGTGCCCATTTCACCCTGGGTAAGATCGAGAATGCCGGTGCGATGGCCGAGTTGCGCCATCTTGAGCAGCGTACCGCCACAGGTCTGCTCAACATCGTCGCGATGCGCGGCGATGGCAAGGATATCGAGCGCTGGTTCCTGGTGCATAAAGTTCAAACCAAAAATCACGAAGCTTTGAATTCAGCCACCATCCAAGCAGCCCCTGCGACAAGGAAGGTCAGAGCACATTCAGACCAGGCGAAGTGCGCCTTCGGCTGAGCAATCACATGTGGAACCCACACCACCACGCCAAAGATGGCCAGCATGAGTGTCATTAAACGTATTGCAAGCGTTGCCTGCCAGTTGATGAGAATGGCAAGCGCCGCAACACCAAAGGCGAGCGTCGTGAAAACCGCCCAAAACATCTGGTTGGGCGGAATCCACTTTGGAACCAGGCCGGCTGTATCCCGAAGTAGCAGTGCCTGACCCAAGGTGAAAGAAATCGCACAGACTCCGACGCCAAGCCGGGCGACGTGGCCGAGAAGTACCTTTCGCGCTGCCTTTGCCTCGGTCGCTGCGCACAACGCAATCGCCCCGCACAGCAGCGAAAAGAACAGGAAAAAGCTCCCGCCGTAGCGCTCATAGATGTTCGGTGGGGCAATCATGTCCGGGATGCAAGCCAGAGCGAAACACAAATAAACAACACAGAGTACGAACGACGCCGGGCGGCGAGTGCGGGCGAATTGCATCCCTATGCCACCCGCGATTAGAGCGGTCATCAGACACGCGCCAATCACGCTGGCGTACGGCAAGCTCCAGATATGTTGCAAGTTTTGCCAAGTATCAGGGTCGTGCCACATCACTGCGATGACGCCAAACAGCACTGCCGCCGCGCCAAAGAACATGCGTGCGTACCACGCCGGCTTCATACCAAGAAGGTAACAGACTCGGGATGTTCGGGCGGCAGGCACAACCCAGGTTAATTGGCAGTTCCCTCAGCCGTAGTGTCTCAGCGCGAAACGCTGCAGCTTTCCCGGCTACCGTGATGCAACTGCAGCACATAGACGTGAGATCGTCCGGCCACCGGCGTCCCGGTTACCGCATCCCAATCACTTCCTAAGGAGGCTATATGAAGTACCTGCTTACAGCCTTTGTGTTGCTGGCCAGCGCGGGTTGGGCGCAACAGTCGGGGCAGTCGACGCCCGGATCGCCGCCTTACACAACCCCTCCCACTTTCCCACAGGACCGCCGCGCGCCATCGCAGCAACAGATCCCGCCGGATCAGCAGGCGCCGCCACGTGCGATGTCCACGGCTGAAGTGCAGCAACAGATTCAACAGCATCTCGACTCCGAGCCGCTGCTTCACAGTGCAGGCATCCGAGCGCGCGCGGAGGAGGATTCCGTGTCGCTGACCGGCACCGTCGATAACGAGAGTCAGCACGAGCTGGCGCTGCGCATTGCGCAGTCGTATGCCGGCGAGCGCAAGATTATCGACAAAATCAAAGTACGTGGCTAGCGGCCGTTCGGTGGTAACGTTCGATCAACGGCCACGCAACCTGGTGAGAATGTTTACGGATTGCGACCTGTGCTGCGGGCTCCAACCCGGCTTGCAACGTGTTCCGCTAGCACAGCTCGTAGTCATCTCCTAATCCTCTCTTAAGGTGACCGCTGGATCGATTCGGGCAACTCGCCTCGCGGGAATTACCGTTGCCAGTAGAGCGACGGCAAAGATCATGGCAGTGGCTGAAACTAATGTCCGAAGATCGAACACGCCCACTCCCCAGATAACACTTCGCATCGCGCGCAACGCCGCCGCACACATCAGCAGCCCGAGCACTACACCCGCAACTGATGCCGTTATGCCCAACCTGCCGACGTGCAGCATTGCCTTCCCGATCGTGGATCCCAGCGCCATGCGAATCCCGATCTCACTCGTTCTCTGGGACACAAGGTTCGCGACTAACCCAAAGATTCCGACCGCGCTCAATAACAACGCTAGCGATGCCATCGCGACCAGCAGGGCCACTTCGACGCGCTGCATGGCGAGGGTCGAAGCCATCCGGTCTTTCATGGCGAAGAACCCGGAAAATGGCAGGTTGGGATCCACCTCGGCCATCGCGCGCTGCATCCGCGCATTCAGCCCTTGCACCGGATGCGCCGTGCGGACGATCCAGCTTGGCTGGAAAAATCCATGCGCCAGCGCGAGAAGTTGACGGTCGATGACCTGCGCGGCAGGAGTATAGAAGGCTTGTTCGTCGGTGAGCGGCGCCGTACCGGAGCCACTGTAGGCCGTGGACAAAACCGTATCGGCCACCACTCCGACGATCATCTTGCCATTGAAATATCGTCCCAACGCGTCCGAGCCGTGGAACAGCATGCGTGCCAGCGTCTGGTTCACGATGGCGACCGGTTGTGTGTTAGGACCGTCGGAGTCCGTGAACAAGCGTCCGGCGAGCAGCGGGATCTGCAAGGTATTGAAGTAGCCGGGCGTGACAAAGATTTCCTGGCTCATGACGTGCTCGCCCGCCTCCTTGCTGTCGCTGACGGTGACGCCGTTCAGGAGCGAGCGCTCGTACGGCACGCCTAATCCATATGCGGCATCCTCCACGCCGGGAATCTGCTTGATATTCGCGATGCTTTCGTCGAGCAGCTTCCGGAACGCGGCGGGATCATGGTAACGAACGTTATCCAGCGACGCCTTGGCCAAGATGACGCCATTCGGATTGAAGCCCGGCGCCATTGTCTCGAAGTGAATCAGCGTGCGAACCAGCAGCCCCGAAGCAGCCAGCAATACCATGGTCAGCGCCACTTCGCCTGCGATCAGCGCTTGCCGCACGCCCACGCTTCCGCCGCCAATCACGCTGCGGCTCGCCATCGCAGATCGCAGGTCGACCTTGCGTGTTGTCAGGGCAGGCAACATGCCGAACAATAAGCTCGTCGCCATCGACAAGACAAACGTGAATGCGAGCACGCGCAGATCAAGCGAAATAGTCGTGACCGGCAGCAAGTGTTCCGGCAGCAGAGCGAGCATGCTGCGCAAAGCTAGAAATCCAATCCCAATACCTACCGTACCGCCGATCATCGCCAGCAGCACATTCTCCAGCCAAACTTGCTTCTGTATTTGCCACGTTGATGCGCCCAGGGCCAGTCGGGTGGCAATTTCGCGTGTCCGGCGAAGCATGCGAACCAGAGTGAGCCCGGCCATGTTGCCGCACGCAATCAGCAGGATGAATCCCGCCGCTAGCATGAGCGCGATCACCTGGGGACGCACGCCGGCTGTCTGCTCTGTCTGCAGCGGAACTGAATAGAAGTGATAGTTGTCTCCGGGATTGTTCTTGGCAAAGCGGCGCGCCCAGTCAGTGTTTGCCCACGCCCGATTGAGTTCCACGTCCGCCTGTTGCCAGTTAGCGCCATCGCGCAGGCGGGTTACGAGGTAGTAATTTGTGCCCGCTTGTCCTTCCGGAGCCGCGCGGCCCCCTTGCAACACCACGTATACATCCTCGCCCATCGGGGTGATCGCATCCTTCGGAAGGATTCCGGCAATCGTGTGCGGTTCCCCCTTCAGCAGGATCGATTGCCCGACCGCATGTGGGTCGTTCTGAAGAACGTTCTGCCATACCGAATAGCTGATAATGACGGCTTTCGGCCCATGCGGCCGGTCCTCCTCCTCGGAAAAATTGCGTCCTATCAACGGCCGTATCGCGAGCACGTCGAAATAATGAGCTGACACTCGGCCTGCGTGAACATACTGAAGATGCGATCCCGCCTGGAATGTCGAAGCCATGTCCGACGGCAGATAAATTGCCGGCATTAGCGACGGGACCTGGTCCCGCAGGGTCTCCCACATCTCGCCATCGAGGCGCTCGCGGCCATCTTCCTCCGCACTCTTCGACCCTGTTACGCGCACGTAAACTGTGCCTATCCGATCCGGATGTTCATAGGGGAGCTGCTTCAGCAAGAGGGCGTTAAGCATCGAGAAGATGGCTGTGTTGGCCCCGATCGCCAAAGCCAGCGTAACCACCATCGTGATCACAAATCCGGGGCTGCGCCGCAATTGCCGAACAGCTTTGAAATTCCTCATAGGGAGTTCCTCGCACGAGGTGTATGGGAAAGACAAATGTCAGTTAGACGGGACAGAAAAAGGAACGTTACCGCTGCCGGCCGAGTAAGAAGCGGCATGAATCGAAGCGAAGAAGCCGATGGACTGAACTTGTTATTAAAACGCGCTCTGGCGGAACGGCCATCCGGCGGTTGCGGCCCGAATTGGTCCGGAGTCGAGGGATCTGCTTTTTGCCGCCGTCAACAAATGCCGCTTCGAGGCTTCCGGCTGCGAACTGCGTAGTCATGTGGTGCAGGGAACTGCTGTCCAGGCTTGTGCCTACGCCGAGTCGCGCCGCGCCCTCGGCTGTGCGGGATTCGCGCCCGAATCATACGGCTGCGTTCGGAATGTCAATTGCGGGGAGGGCAGAAACAGCAGAGCTTCGCTCACTGGTGCACAACCTACTTTGTAATCATTGCTTCAGTAATGGGAGTGTGTGCGTGTTCGGCGCCCAGCGCCGGCAGTTCGATCCGGAACACCGCCCCGCCGTCAGGTTTGTTGTCGCAAAAAATCTTGCCGTTATGCTCCTGCACGATTCCGTACGAAGCACTCAGCCCAAGGCCAGCCCCATGGCCCACGGGTTTCGTCGTGTAGAAAGGATCGAACACGCGTTCTGGCTCGCGTGCTCCAGGTCCGCTGTCAGCAACTTCGAGCACCACGTGTTCATTCGCACAGCTCGTTCTAATAGTCAGATTTCCACCTCCAACTTCGGCCAGCGCCTGCACCGCATTGTTGAGAATGTGCAGACAGACCTGCAGGAGTTGATTGGAATCCCCCAGCACGGGCGGCAGGTTCTGCGCGAGCTCGGTATGCAGTTCGATCTTTCGCTGATGAAATTGCGGCTGCACCAGCTTCACACCTGTCAGCGCCAGCGTACTCAAATCCAGCGGGCGTTTTTCACTGGGAACCTGGCGCGCGAAACTTAACAGGCTGGTGACCAGCGACTTGGTCCGCTGCACTTGCTGGGCGATCTTGTCCACCAGCGAGCGCTGCTGTGAGCTGAGGTTCGTGCCCGTCAGCAGCTCGGAGTAACCCATGATGGCGGTTAGCGGATTATTGATCTCGTGGGCCGCGCCGCCCACCAGCTGTCCCAGGGCCGCCATTTTCTCCGATTGCACCAATTGCGCCTGCAGGCGCTTGAGATCATCCACCGTGTCCTGGGAAGCCCGTAGCAGTTTCAAGAGCTCATGATCCAGGATGTACTGTTTGACCAGGACCATGCTGCCCATCACCACAATTGTTCCCAGCGTCAGCAGCAGGCGAAACTGTCTGACTGCCGGAGGATCGATGCTGAACCACGTCCAGACAGCAAAGATTGGCAGAGACGAGGTTGCCACCATGCCCAGGCGGGCAACCCAGAATCGTTGTGAGCGAGCTCTCGGAACCTGTTCATGTTCCGATTGCGTTTCCTGAGCCCACACCCCGATCAGCGTGATCCAGGCCATGCACACCACCAGCGGAATGTCGTACACACTGCCCGCAAAATAGGCGTGCTTCTCGATCGCGTAATTGGCGACTGACGAACTGATGGTATACAGAAACGTCACGCCGAACCATTGTGCGTGGATCATTCGCCTGGAACCCGAACTGCGCAGCCAAGCAATGGCAAAGCCCCCAAGCAAAACTATTTTTTCTGCCAGGTATAAAACGTCGAAATTGCGGTTGTACCAATGACTGTCGGGCGCGAAGTACTGCCAGGGAATGACCGCGAAAAGATACAGAAACAGCCACCACATCTGCAGCAGCGCAAAGTCGACCCAGCCAAATTGGGTTCTGGCTTCCTGACGTTTGTGCTGCAGCTCAAGAACTACCGCCGCCATCATCGGCACGAGGTGCAGAAAAACCAGAATGTCCCCTCCGTACAAGTCCGGTACGGCACTTCCGCACCAAATCTCGCGGTAGAACCACAGCAGATGGTAGGAAAGCCAAATCAGGATTCCCGCTTCTATTAACAGCCAGAACCACCAACTCCGCCCCCGGCTGGAATTTATGTTGGGCAGCAGCGCAAGCGCGCCGGAGGTCAGAAGCAGAATCTGCGAGACATCGGCGAAGGCGGCCAGCGCAAAACCGCGGGGAAGCAGCGCCATGCCGAGCGGTTGGGCCGCTGTTAGGCAGCCGATCGCAAGGAGCCAGTATTTTGAACGTCTTGACAACACACGTCCTCGCCGCAATTGTAGCGACACAGATCATGACGAGCGAGGTACTTTGGTAACACCCTGCGGTACTGTTTCTTCCGCTGCCGCTTGCTCGCCAAGGGGCGCACCCTGGAACTTTCGCTTGCTCTTTCCGGAGTAATTTCAATACTATCCGTGTGTACCGCAATCTCTCGGCGGTAGTATTCGCTTGTCCCTTCTAACTAATCGGCATCGCTTCCTTTGGAGACTTCGCGCCCCGGTCGGTCCCGATGAAATCCGTCGTGTGGAACGCTGGCTGGCCACCGCCAGGGTGTTTTTGGCGACTTCCGCGCTCGTCGCCATATGGCTCGACCCAAGCGAACTGACTTCCAGATCCATCGTGCCGTACTGGTTGCTGCGGGTCTTCATCGCCCACAGCGTTGTCGTCATGGTTCTGCTTCGCTGGCGCCGGGAATCCACCCCTTCGTTTCGTTTCATTGTCCACGCCATCGATGTTTTATGGCCCGCGATTATTTCCATCTACGCTACGGGTCAGCGCAGCCCTTTCTTCCTATTTTTCGTATTCGTAATGCTGGCCGCCGCTTACCGCTGGGGATTATGGGAGACGGTGAGCACCTCCGTGGCAGCCGTTGCGCTGCTGTGGACCGAGTGGCTCATCTTTTTCCGTTTCGGCTTGCACCCGGTGGGAGCCGTCATCTCCGACTTTTCGCCAAGACGCTTGTTCATGCGCTCCGTGCTCTTGGTCATTACGGGTTTGTTGCTGGGCTATCTGGCGGAACAGCAGAAGCAGCTGCGGGCGGAAAAGGCTGTCATTGCCCGTGTGCTCGGACGGGCCCGCGTCGATATTGGCTTGTCAGGAACTTTGCGCGACGTCCTGCAGGAGCTGATAACCACCTTTGGTGCAAAGTCGGCGTTGGTTGCCAGTCAGGATGCGAACAGCCTGCGTGTCTTCGTCGGTCAGGTAGACGCTGCATCGGCTTCCAATGGAAAATTGCAATGGCTTGATCCCAGCCCAGCCGATCGAGACCTTTACCTCTCGGAAATACCCGAAGACGCCTTTTATGCCGAGCGAACCCGGCGCGCCAAGGGAGTGCAAATCATTGGTACGGCCAAGGACGGAAAAATTACCACGAGCCGCTCATCCAGCTTCGCGCACCGACTCGCGGGGGCGTACCCCTTTCGTTCCGTCGCCTCGGTCTCGTTCAGTTTTGGCCGCGAGTGGTGGGGGCGCTTGTTTTTGCTGGATCCGATGTTGACCGGCGACCCGGTCGAAGAACTGCGTTTTCTTCAGGAACTTGTGCGTCAGATCGGTCCGGCAGTTTACAACGTCTTTCTGCTGCGGCGTTTACGCTTGCGCGCTGGAGCTGTGGAGCGCGCCCGCGTAGCCCGCGAACTGCATGATGGGGCCGTACAGTCGCTCATCGCCATGGAGATGCAGGTCGATGTCCTGCGCCGCAAACCTGGTCTCATGCCGGAGCGCATCCCCGAGGAGCTCGCCCGCATTCAAGGGTTGCTGCGGGAAGAAGTGCTCAAGCTTCGCGAGCTGATGCAGGAGATGAAATCCATCGAAGTGGATGCCAACAAATTGCCCGCTTTCGTCAGTGATACAGTCGAACGGTTCCAACGCGAGACTGGTATCTCTGCGCGCTTCATTTTCGACGTACCCCCGCTAGGCATGCCTCAGCGGGTCTGCAGGGAAGTTGCGCGCATCGTTCAGGAAGCTTTGGTCAACGTGCGTAAGCACAGCAAGGCGCGTCAGGTCCTGGTCCGCCTGGATGCAAACCATAAATGCTGGAAGCTGATGATTGAAGACGATGGGCGTGGCTTTGATTTCTCGGGCAGGCTTTCGCAAACGGAACTGGATGCGGAACGCAAGGGTCCCCTGGTCATAAAAGAGCGCGTGCGTTTGATTGATGGCGAACTCACGATAGAATCGAATCCTGGCCGCGGTTCACGCCTGGAGATCACGGTGCCTCAAGAACGGGAGGCTGCCCATGGATAAGGGCCGGCAAAACATACAGCTTGTCATCGCCGATGACCATCCCATTTTTCGCGACGGCCTGCGCCGGCTGCTGGAAGCGGAACCCGACATGAAAGTCATTGGCGAAGCACGGGACGGCGCCGAAGCCGTGAAGCTCACCCGCCAGTTAAAGCCCGACATTCTGCTGCTGGACTTGGCTATGCCCAAACACCCCGGCTTGGAAGCTTTGCGCGAGCTCAGCAGCGGTAGCCCTGATTCAGTCCGCGTCATTTTGCTGACTGCCGCCGCCGAGAAGGGCCAGATCGTCGAAGCTTTGCAGTTCGGCGCCAGGGGAGTCGTTCTCAAAGATTCCGCTACCCAGCTTCTGCTGAAAGCCATTCACGCGGTTATGGCTGGAGAATACTGGGTAGGCCGCGAGAGTGTCTCCAACCTTGTGCAATATCTGCGCACGCTGGTCCAGGCTTCCGATGACTCCGCCCGCAAGAAGAAGTTTGGCCTGACCCCGCGCGAACTGGAGATCGTTTCCGCCGTGGTAGCCGGGTTTGCCAATAAGGAAATCGCTGAATACTTCAAGATTAGCGAGGATACCGTCAAGCACCACTTGAGCAACATTTTCGACAAGCTTGGCGTCTCTACCCGTCTTGAGCTGGCGCTCTTTGCCGTGAATCAGGCCCTGCCACTGGTCAACATTACCTAGCAAAATCCCAAATTGGGAAAGGGAAAATATGGCACTTTCGTGCCATATCGGACCACTTCCGGGCTATTGGTCAGCCTTGTACCGGAAAATACCATATCTGCATAGCAGGCCAAAGCTCCGACGGCGGACATTGCAAACCAGCAGGTTCGCGAAAATAGGGGCTAAGAGGAGATTTATCGTGGCAGCTCTGCTGCATCATTTATGGTCGGATGAGCGGGGGCAGGACATTGCCGAATACGCCGTCATGCTGGCCGTTATTCTTGTCATCGTTATCGGCACCGTTCGGCTCATCGGCACCAACGCCAATACCGTCTTTTCTCAAGTTGGCAGCGCCATCCAATAAGCCAGGACAACGGCTATACTGGCCTACCATTTCTATATTCGTGTGTCTAGACGGGAAACATCTACCGCTTTTTAGCGGTAAGCTCTAGCAGCGAACAAGGTTGTCTGCCTGCAATCCTTTTGTGGCATTGCGCGTATCGACTACGAGTTGCGACTCCCGCACAATTTTCTTGTAGTCATAATCGGAATGATCGGTCACGATCAGTACACAATCGTATTGGCCAAAATTCCCCAGTTCGGCGCGTTTCATCTGCAGGTCGTATTTCCTCCCTCTGCCAATGAAGGGGAAATACGGGTCATGGTATGAGACTTTGGCGCCTTCTTTCTGCAGCAACTCGATAATGGTCAGCGACGGTGACTCCCGCAGATCGTCGATGTCCTTCTTGTAGGCCACCCCCAGGACCAGCACGTTGGCGCCGTTAAGCGCCTTCTTTTGCCGGTTAAGCGCGTTGATCACTGCGGAAATCACGTGATAGGGCATGGCGACGTTAACTTCGCCAGCCAACTCGATGAACTTGGTGCGGAAATCGAACTCCTTCGCCTTCCAGGAAAGATAAAAAGGATCGACCGGAATGCAGTGGCCGCCCAACCCCGGCCCAGGATAAAACGGCTGGAAGCCGAACGGCTTGGTCGCTGCAGCATCGATAACTTCCCAGATATCCAGTCCCATGCGCAGGGAAAGCAGTTTCAACTCATTCACCAGCGCGATATTGACGCAGCGGTAGATGTTCTCCAGCAGTTTGGTCATCTCTGCCGCTGCGGGTGATGACACTCGGACCACACGATTGAAAATCGATCCGTATAACGCAGCCGCGAGTTCGGCAGCTTGCGGGTCCAGGCCGCCCACCACTTTCGGTATATCGCGCCGCGCAATGCTCGTATTCCCGGGATCCTCACGTTCTGGGGAGAACGCCACGAAGAACTCGTGCCCGGTGCTGTCCCCTCCACGCGCGGCTTTGAGTCCCCCACGGTTCTTCTTCTCCAGAATCGGAATCATCACCTCTTCTGTGGTGCCGGGATACGTCGTGCTTTCCAGGATGATCAGTTGCCCGCTACGCAGGTTTGGGGCGATCGCCTCGGCGGTCGCGGTAATGTAACTGAGGTCAGGCTCATGGTATTCGTTCAGCGGAGTGGGAACGCAGATGATGACCGCATCCATTTCGGTCACCCGCGAGTAGTCGGCTGTGGCGGAGAAACCATGGGCGACCGCATCCTTGATCTCATTGACTTCAATGCGGTAGATGTACGAGCCACCCTGATTCAGGGTCTCGACTTTTCGAGTGTCGATATCGAAGCCGGTTACGGGGAAACTTTGCCCCACATACAGCAGCGCCAAGGGCAAGCCGACATAACCCATGCCGATAATGCCTACCTTGGCCTGGCGAGCTTCGATTTTTTGCTTCAATTCAGCGGACAACGCGGATAGAACAGCTCTAGTAGTCATAATTTTGCGGGGGCAGAAACAGGGATTTTAGCATGTTGCCCGAGACTCTTCAGGCACACCCAAGAAGCGAGGTGCAGTCCAAGGGCCATACTGAGATTGCCTATAAATACTTGTGATGTAAAGAAAAACTGGCCTTGCGGGACTTCGGGCCGGGCTGCCTGTGCAATGAGTTTGCACCGACAGGTGAACAGCGAAAGGTCTCATGAAATTTCGAATTACCGTTATTTTCTTACTCTTGCTCGCCGCCTTCTTGCTGCTGGCAGGACGTCTTCTGGTTGTCGACGATCCGCAGCGGGCGAACGTCATCGTGGTCCTCGCAGGAGAAACCCAGTACCGACCACAAAAAGGGGTCCACCTGTTGGACCAGGGCTATGGATCGAAGCTCGTGCTAGATGTGCCCGCGCACGAGCAGGTCTTCAATACTAGCGTCGAGGAGATTGCCCGCCGCTGGGCAGCCGCCTTGCCCCGCTCCAACGACATAGTCCTCTGCCCCATTCACGGCTTCTCCACCCGGGACGAGGCCCGAGAAGCAGCGCAGTGTATGGCTCCATTTTCTTCCGGCAGCGTGCTCCTGGTTACGTCCGATTTCCACAGCCGGCGTGCCTTAAGCACTTTCGAAAAAGAGTTCCGCGATAAGCAATTCAGCATGGCCGCCGCTTATGATCCCGTCCACTTCGGAATGGCCTGGTGGCGGAATCGAGAATGGGCGAAAACCTGCTTTTATGAGTGGCTGCGGCTGGCTTGGTGGGAAGCGGTCGATCGCTGGCGGGAGTAATCAGGAAGGTAAGCCCCTCTAAACCGGCGTTGACGGTCCGGCATGCGCATACTACGCTGCCCTCAAGACAGAGAATCTGGATTCCCGATGCGGACATTTGGGCTGCCCGAAAGGCGCTGCGGCTTTCTGCTGGCAATTTTGTGCTGCTCGTGTTTTTCGCTGGCGCAAACCGATGTCGCGATGGTCTATGCATCCCAAGCCGCATGGTTGAATGGCGTGCCAATTCCCGGCTCTTCGGCGTTGTTTCCTGGCGACTTGGTGCAAACCAAAGTCGCTCCTGCCGACATCACTGCCTTTGGCTCAAAGGTCCTGCTCGGCGGCGATACTGTTCTGAATTACTACGCCGGCACGGTCGAACTACACCGGGGCAATATCAACGTAGTCACATCAAAGGCGTTCGCTGCGCGAGTCGAGGAGATCACGATACGGCCTGCCGTGCTGGACTGGACAGAGTTTCATTTGGTCGAAGGCGATCAATCACTCAGAATCATCGCTGCCAAAGGCGATCTTGTCATCACAGATGAGCATGGCACGACTACGGTTCCGGCAGGCCAGGAGACAACGCGCGAGTTACGAAAGAAGCGCCGCAAAGGCGGCGGTGCGATTCCCGCTGCGCATGGCAGCGTGATGGATTCTACAGCGGCGGTCCTTACAGGAACTGCCATCGTCGGTGGCATCACCACTTGGGTGCTCACTCGCAGTGACGATCCTATCAGCCCCGACGGTCCCTAGCCCGATTTTTCTATTACTCCGGCCTGCGTAGGGGCAGGCGTCCTCGCCTGCCCCGGCGAAGCTCCGCAAAACACTCCAACCACGAAATAAAGCTTAGTGCTTCCCGACTCTGTCATCTCGACCAAGTGATTGGATCAGCACCGCTGATCCAATCGCGCGCGTGGAGAGACCTTGCGTTTAGTGCCGTACACTGATTTTTAAATCCGCCCTAACGGGTACCTGGCCTTAGTGAGCCGGTTGCAGTTCGCGGTTGGCCTCTCGAATCCCTATTTCGATGGCCTGCTCCCAATCCAGATGCGGCACCTTGGACGCACCTGCCGCCTGGTAGAACCGCAGCGCATCTTCGGGGCGGTTCAAGCGTTTCAGGCACAGTCGCGCTGCGGCGATCTGTGCCACCAGCGAGTGCCGCTCGGACGCATATGCGGTAATAACTTTCTGGTACTCACTCAGAGCACGATCGAACTGTTGCTGCCGCTCTAGAACCCGACACAGATCGAGCCACACGCCTGCCGGCAGCGTTTGGCCGCCCGAACTGAGAAACTCCTCATAGTCCTGCCAGGCCGCATCGTCGGCTCCCGCTTTGAGATGGGCTGCGCATAGCTGAATCGTGACGCTTTGGTATGCTGCCGTGTCGCTGCGCTGTGCGTAGACTTGCCTCAGAAGGGTCAGAGCATCGATTGAGTCAGACTGTGCGGCAAGGTAGTTCTGCAGGGCTGAGATTGCCTGCTCGTGTTGTCCCTGTTCGATTAGCGCATTGGCGTGATTGATCTCTGGATCGAGGGACCAGCCGACCTTTTCTTCAATCGCCTGGTTCATCTTATTTTCCAGGCCCGAGTAGCGAAGGCCCAGCGCAGCCAAAGCCCCAAAAGCGAAGCCTCCCACGTGTGCCCAATGCGCCACGCCACTGCTGCTTCCCAGCAGCGACCCGTAAAACAGTTCCATAAACAGCCACAATGGCAGTAGGTAATAAGCTGGCGCTTTGAACCGGCGTGGACGCAGGAAAACGAACCACACCATTTCGATCTTCATCTTCGGGAAGCGGACTAGAAATGCTCCCATCAATGCTGCTACCGCTCCCGAAGCCCCTAACGTAGGTATCACACTTCCTGCATTCATCCAGGCATGGAATTGCAGGGCGGCCGCCCCGGAAAGCAAATAGAAAATCGTGAACAGTGGGCGTCCCCAAACGTCTTCGAGCACAAATCCAGCAAGCCACAGGAACCACATGTTCCCGATCAGGTGTAACCAGCCGCCGTGCAGGAAATTCGCAGTCAAGTACGCGATAGCCTTTGGGTGCGCGGGCACAAACGCGTATTGCTCGACAATTGCGGACGTTGTCAGCCTGGAATACTCCTTGACCAGCGAATCCATCTCCTGCTGCAAGGCCCCAGGATCATTTTCCGAACGGACACGAGCATCCCATGAATCGATTGGCTTCCGGGTCGGGCTTTGGAGCTTCGTCCAATCCCCAGGATGATGATCCCGGACTGCGCTAACAAATTGCTGGGAATCCGGCGGCAGTGTGAGTTCCGGATGCTCTGCGGCCAGCAGCAAAATATGGAGCTTTACCTTGCCGAGTTCCGGGCCCTCCTGTCCCATCTCTGAAAAGGTCGCCAGGAAGACCACCACATTGATCACGATTAGAGCAATCGTGATGATTGGCCAGCGCCGCGCCGACATGTCCTCGTGCTTGATAGGAATCAGCATTTTTCGAAAGTCCCCCGGCCGTGGCTGGCGTTACAACGGTCTCACAATTGGTTTGAGTAGGGCCCGGCTTTCAGCCGGGCCGCTCCAGGCTGCATAAACATTGGGCTTCAGCCCCTGAGGGCGAACCCCACAGTTCTGGATAGAGACTTATGAGACTAATAATCCTAATCCGGTTAGGTTAGAAAATGGCCGCTGGTCACACCAGATGACCGCTGTGGTCGAACTTAGGTAATGTCCAGAGAGCAGGAGGGGTCGGAAGGGGATGCGTAACTCTGCCCACGGGTGACGGTGTTAGTTCCTGTCTCCATAGCCGTGGCGGTTCTGATCCTTGGGACACAGCGTGGCTGGTTCGGTATTGTCCACGCGATGCTGCACTGGTGGCAGCGTCCGAAGATACGCGAAGATAGCCTTCAAATCGTCATTGTTAAGATGTCGGATGAGCGCGTACGGCATGGTTCGGTTGAGCGCTCGGGCACCAACCCGACCGGTGCGAATGGTCCGGATGAATTGCGCTTCGTCGTAGTAGGCAAGCCCGGAGGGGTCGCGCGTCAGGTTGGCGCTGGCGGCCGTGCCCCACGGACGAACAAACACTCTTCCTCCCGCAAACAGCATTCCTGGTACGGGCCGGTTCTGCGGATCGGTGGTGGTGTGGCACCCCGTGCAATTACCGAGGTGAACAAGGTACTCGCCCTGGCGTGCTGCCGCAGGCGCATTTGGCGGCAACGGCGGCGGCTGCACCTCCGGACGCCAGTTTGTGACCGGCTGTTCCGCTAAGTTGCGCTTCGGCAGGGGGTGGTGCACAGCCGGAAGGCTGCGCACGAACACGATAATGGATGCGAGATCTTCATCGCTTAAATAGCGGAAATTCCAATAAGGCATCGTCTTGGTCAGAATGCGCCCATCATGGCCGATCCCTTCGCGAATTGCTCGTGCCAGTTGCTGATCACTCCAAGTTCCTGCTCCGGTTTTCCGGTCTGGCGTGATATTCGGGCACACAAGGAAATACGGACGTGGAATGTTGCTCTCGATCGCCGGCAGCACGCGCCCCGCACCTTTCATGTGGGCGACCTGACCTCCTTTCGCGTCCCTTTCAGAATGACAATCGAAGCAATGCGCAAGTTCGGTCAGATACCTGCCCCGCGCCAGCCGCTGGGGCGTGCGCGCCAAGGGCATCGAAGGCACATTCGCAGCCTCGGCTTTCGGTATGATCGCAACAATGACCAGAAACAGCGTGCCCGCCCGACACCAGTTCATGTCTATCTCCAGTGTGGCTGTGTATTGTACTGCCCCAAGAAAGCTCTGCGCGATTCATTTGTGGATACGGCCCACTTCGCTGGCAGGGAATGCTT
The DNA here is from genome assembly GCA_035691825.1 of Terriglobales bacterium. Classification (GTDB taxonomy): domain Bacteria; phylum Acidobacteriota; class Terriglobia; order Terriglobales; family Acidobacteriaceae; genus Gp1-AA122. Next base: position 119,568 of record DASSIO010000060.1, read on the forward strand.
ACTTGCGGAAATGCTCGAGGATAGCGTCCGCCTGGCTGCGGGTAACGACGGCGGAAAGCGCTGCCGCGTCCGCCTGCTTGACGGCCTGAATGCTGCCAAAATGCTGCAGCAATCGCCGGGTTGTGCTTTGGCCGACCCCGGGAATGTCGAGTAGTTCCGTAGCTCGATCCCGCATCTGCCGCCTCTTACGGTGGAACGTGACAGCGAAGCGGTGAGCCTCATCGCGAATGAGTTGCACCAGATGCAGAACGGGTGAATGGTGGTCCAGAACGACCGGCTCATCTTCTTGGCCGTACACGTAGATAATCTCTTCGCGTTTGGCGATTGCCGCTAATGGCTGATTAATGATCTCCAGCGAATCCAGCGCTTCGGCGGCTGCATGCAATTGCCCCAGCCCACCGTCAATGAGCACCAGGCTGGGCATCTTTTTTTTCTCTTCTTGAAGGCGCTTGTAGCGCCGCGTCACCACCTCGCGCATCGAGGCAAAATCGTCCACGCCTTGTACGCTCCTGATGATGAACTTCCGGTAATCCGACTTCTTCATCCGGCCATCTTCCCAGACGACCATGGAAGCGACGGTCTCGGCTCCCTGAATGTGCGAGATATCAAAGCACTCAATGCGCATTGGCAATTCCGGCAAAGCTAAGGAATCCTGCAGCGCTTCCTGAATGCTTTGCATATTCGGTTTCATGACGCGGAAGCGCTGATCATACGATTGCTTCGCGTTATTACCGGCAAGATCGATGAGCGACCTTTTTTCGCCACGCGCCGGCACGACAATGTGGACCCGCGCAGGCCGGCCGCTATCGCCCGCGATCTGCTCTGACAGCAACTGCTCCAGCATTTCTCGGTCTTCGAATTCCACTGGCACGAAGATGTTGCGCGGCACGTACGGCTGGCCAATATAAAGTTGCTTTAATAATGCTGAAAAAAACTCGCCCGGACTGAAACCCGCAGAATTCTGCTCCGGCCGAGTTACCGCGACCTCCGGCAGGTCTTCCCAGAAAAACTCTCGCCGATCGAGAACTTTTCCTCCCCGCATGTGAAACAGGTTCACAGCCAGCATTTCGTTTTCGTAGTGGAATCCAAATACGTCGGCATCCTCGCCCTCGACCGCATCGATCCTCTGCTTGTCCTGAAGCTGCTCCACGGTAGAGATCAGATCGCGGTACTTGGCTGCGCGTTCGTATTCCTGGTTTTCCGCTGCTTTGGCCATCCGCTCTCGCAAGGAGCGTGAGAGGTCGGTCTGCCGCCCCTCGAGGAACAGCTTCACGTCCCGTACTGCCTCGAGGTAGACGTCCGCGGTGGTGAGTCCCTGCACGCACGGTCCCAGGCAGCGCCGGATGTAGTACTGCAGGCAGGGCCGCGGATGACTGCGGTTCAAGTCCACCTGGCAGGATGGAATCAGGAAATGACGGTGAATCAGGTCCACGATGCGGTAAGCCAGATTGGCAGGGAAGTAAGGACCGTAATAGGCGCTGCCATCCTTGCGCAGGCGGCGCGTCACATAAACCCGCGGATAGCGCTCACCCAGCGTGAGCTTCACGTAAGGGTAAGTCTTGTCATCGCGAAGAAGAATGTTAAACCGGGGCCTTTTCTGCTTGATTAAGTTGTTCTCGAGGGCGAGTGCCTCCTTGTTGTTGTCGACTACGATGTAATCGACATCGACCGCCTCCCTGAGCAGGGTGCCAGTTTTCGCATCCTCGATCCTGCCCTCGTGGAAGTACGAGCTGACCCGGCTGCGCAGGTTTTTGGCCTTTCCGACATAGATAACCTCCCCGTCGGCGTTCTTGTACAGGTACACGCCGGCCGATGAGGGGATGGTGCGGATCTTGGCCTGGAGGTCCATGATGATGCGCTACTACGATTGTAAATGCAGAAAAATGGAAGCCGTTTAAGGCTTATGGCCGAGCAACGACGACGTATTTCCAAACAACGTGCCGATCTGCGCACCGTATAAAATTTCCATTCTTTTGACCCCTTTCCCCGTCCTACCCGGCGGCCATGCCGCCTTGACCATGGCCTCACCGCTCGGAAGTCGCTGATAGTACAATGGCTTGCCGTACTCTTCCGGGCGTACTTAATTGGCATGCGCGTTGCTTGAGTGAAAAGCGGGCAACGAAAGTAGCTGCCTTGGGACTCAAAGATTCCGTCGTTCTGAGTTGTAGATCAGAGGTAGAGAAGGAGCCCTCTTGAACATGAACCGCACTTCGCTAGCTTTTCTGGCCATTGCAATGCTGGTTTCGGTGGGTTGTTCCACGAAGAACTACACCCGCCAGCAGACCACTCCCTTGATTAACAAGACCAACGAACTGGATGACCTGACTGCCAAGAATTCCAACGACATTAAAGATGTTGACTCACGCGCGCAGGCAGGCATTCAGAAGGCACAGGCCTCGGCCGAAGCCGCAGATCAGAAAGCTCACAACGCCGGCCAGCAGGCCGATCAGGCCCAGAATCTGGCCAACTCTGCTGTGAGCCGCGTGACTAGCCTCACTAACACGGTTGCTAACCTGGACAACTACCGTCCGGTCGCCGAAACTTCCGTCCAGTTTGCTTTTGACAAGGACAACCTGACGAAGAAGGACAAAACCGCCCTGGACGAGTTGGCCAAGGAAATCCCTAATGCCAAGGGTTACATCATCACGCTCGAAGGCGGCGCCGACGCCGTTGGCAGCGAAGAGTACAACTACGGTCTTAGCCAACGCCGCGCCGATTCCGTAGTCCAGTACCTGGCGTCCAAATACAACGTACCGGCCCACAAGATCTACGTGATTGGCCTGGGCAAGGACAAGCCGGTTGACAGCAACAAGACCGCCGCTGGCCGCGCCAAGAACCGCCGCGTGGATATCAAGTTGATGACCAACACCTCCGGCGGCCAGACGCCGAACGCGGCGCCGTCAGCTAGCACCGGCACGCCGCCCGGACAGAATTAAGCTTTCTACCCTCCTCCCCGGAGGACTTCGCCAACCAGGCCACTCTCCCCCATGAGTGGCCTGTTTTTTTCGTCACCTGTGTGGGCGCGGGCGTCCTCGCCCGTGCGGATTGTGTGGCGTCGGACACGCTTGTCCGCGCTGTGACTCTCCGAATACAACAATCCTGTCATCCCGGGTGCCGCCCGAACGAGCGCAGTGAGTGAGGGTAATCGAGGGACCTTGCGTTACGTCGCAACAACCGCGCAGCGGCGGAACGTGAAAGCCCGGCACGGAAGTGCCGGGAAAGTGAAAGTGGGATCGACCGAGTCCGCTTCAGGCGGACGGCAGGAGCTTCGTAGCAGCGACTCTTGAGTGCCGCTTCGGTCATGCTAATTGACGGGTTTTAGCTCTCTCCTCGCTCAGGTCGCGTTAAAATACTGCCAATGAAAAAGGCATTACTGGCCGCATCTCTAGTGTTCTTTCTGATCGGATGGACTCTGGCCCAGTCAACCCCGACTAGCCAGTCTGCTCCCAAAAACCAGGCTCCGCCACGATCCGATGAGCCATCCAGCGACGACCCGCATTTTCCTGCGGGGGAGAGTTCCAGCAGCAAAAATACCAACGTGGATATCAGTCCGCCCAAGGACGACGCCCAGAAACATCCTTTTAGCTCCACAGCCCTGGCGGACTCCGGCGTCGGCGACGTGCAGGAGTTCCATCCCTGGGACCCCCATCGCGCTGCAAAAAATGTTGAGGTAGGGGACTTTTATTTCAAACGCAAAAATTACCGCGCCGCCGCGGATCGCTATCGCGAAGCCTTGGTCTATAAGCCTGACGACGCAATTGCCACCTTCCGGCTTGCACAAACCGAGGAGAAGCTAGGCGACCTCGACGAGGCGCGAACTAACTACCAAGCCTATCTGAAGATTCTTCCCGAAGGACCCTTCGCCGCCGACGCCCACAAAGCGCTGGAACGGATCAACAAGTAATTTCAGCGATGAAACCATGATCCGAGGCTGCCCCACCCTTGCGTTTTTGGCAAGGGTGGGAATTCGAGGTGGCCCAGGTTCGCGCCCCTTCTTTGGGCGCTAACCTGGGAGATGAACCTATTTTTCCACCCTCAGAAACTCTCCCGTCGACGCGTTCACGGCAATCTTCAGCTTGGCGCTGTCACGGCTCGTGCCATAAATAACGTGCCACACCAACTGGTTTTCCCGGCCGTTCCAGTCCAGGGCATAGACCACCGGCAGCTCGGCATCTTTCGCCAGAACCTTATCGCCGCCATGTTTCTGCGCCACTTCCAGGGCCTTGTCCGAGTCGACCTTCAGAAACTGAATGTCGAAGACCTGCGTGTTGGCGTTGCTTGAACTGTAGCTATCCTCGGGGCCGGGCGATACCCCACGGGAGGGAGCATCGGACGCATCCGTGCCCGACCACACGTAGGGTTTAACCGCGCGCTGGGAGGGTGCAGCAAAGCCAGCGTGCCACACGTCGGCCTTGCCGTCGCGCCCTTTGGCATCCGCAGTCGATTGCGACTCGAGCCGGAAGGGCTGCGCATCGCGCGCCCAGCCGCGCGCCTGGATGTACATCCTCTGGAACGCCGTCCTGCCGGTCACGATTTCTGGAGCTTTGGGTTGCGGCTTTTCCGCTTCCGCCGGCTTGCCGCTTTGGGAAGAGCATGCCGCGAGACACAATACTGCGCATAATACGCCAAGCGTTTTCATCATTGCCGTCCTGAATTTGTTTTGAAGCGTATCTGTTGCGCTGCCATTCTAAATGAGCAGGAAAGCAGCAGCACCATGGATCGCAGACTCGACACACTCGTTCGTCTTATATCGAAAGAAACGGAAAGTCTGTCTCTCGATCAACTGCGGTGGCATCCTGAAGCCAAGTGGAGCATTGCTCAGGTTCTGGAGCATTTGTCGCTCACCTATTCGGGCACCAAGATTGTGTTTGACCGTTGTCTGAACGCAGGGAAGACCTCAGCTACCAAGCCCAACGCCAGGCAACGAATGATTGCGCTGGTCGTGACAGGCTTGGGTTATATGCCTTCCGGCCGCGAGGCTCCAGTGCCCGTGCGGCCAAAGGGTGACGGATCAACCGCTACGTCCGCATCACTCCGGGACAAGATTTCCAAAATGGATGAGAGCATTGCCGCCTGCGAAGCGCGCTTCGGGAGCAATATTCAGATTGCGGATCACCTTATCCTCGGCCCGCTCACCGCACCGCAATGGCGCAAATTCCACTGGGTACATGGACGCCATCATCTTGGGCAAATTCGCCGGCTCAAGAAAATGATGGGGCTCGGTGAGCCCCGGCGGACGGAATCCTTACTCTAAAAATTTGGCGGGAACACCGGCCTTGCGCGCATCGTCCTGGAAGTCAGAAAGCTGTTGTTTGGCGCCGTCCAGTTCTTTCTGCTTGGCGGCGACTTTATCCTTGTAGTCGCGATCTTCCTTGTCCCAGGCGCCGGAATTGCGTAAGCGGTTGCCGACATCGGCGTACATGGCGGCGGCGCGCAAGCGATATTCTCGCTGCAGCACATCCAGTTCGCGCTGCAGGAGATTCACCGTGTCCTTCTGGTCGGCAATCTTCTTGTGCCACTCATCGTAGACTTTCTGCCGCTCTTCGGGACTGTCATCAGGATCGACCGTCAGCTTGGCTTTGTCATGATCCGCGGCTGACTTAGCCGAATCATCGTTAGAAGCGTTGGAATCCGGTGCTTGGCTGCTGTCCGAGCTTGACGACGGTTTGCCGACAACGCTGATATGCTCCTGCGCCGGCAAATTGTCGTTGTCATAAACTTTGGTGGGAGCCTGTTTTTCTTTGCGATTCTGGCGCGCTACCTTGCCCAGATCGTCGTTCTGGTTTTGCGCCAGCAAGGCTGTTGACAAAAAGCCCGCGAACAACAACACAGCAAACCCATATACCATGCGTTTCATATTCACCCTCTTATTCCCACAGCTAAACTCGTTCACTTCGGCCGCTTTGACCAGCCCAAAGATCGCTTAGGCGTTAGCTGCCGCATTTCTTCGAGCTGCCAGAAATCCGCCGATACTCTTTTCCAGGTGCTCGGCTTCGCGTGCAATATCCGCTGCGACGCGGTTTGCCTCCGGCACCTTGCTGCTGGCCAGATCCCGCGCATACTGCGAAATCAAGGCCACGGAGTTCCGCAATTCTAGCGCCATTTCCGCCGACATCTCGCCATGCAGTTCCTGCTCGCGGCGCATGTGCGCGATCTCGGTTTGATCGTTCACCAGACAGGCAGCGCCTAGTAATTCGGCATTGGCCGCATACACGGGCGATACCGTCACTTGCAGAACACGATCCTCGCCTGCCGGTGTCACGTACTCAGCATCGCTGGCGCCGAAAGAAGACGCGCTCTTGATGGTTGCTGCGATTCCGTCCGCAACATTGACCGTCAGGGAGGATCTGCCGTGCCCGCTCGTATCGCGGAACAATTCCCGGGCGTTCATTCCGATCGGCGATTGGAATCCAAGGATGTTCTTAGCCGCCGCATTGGCCTGCCGCACCAGCCCGGCGGTATTGAAGAACAGCACGCCCGATGACAAATTGGAGAGCACCGCTCCGCTGATGTTCTCGCTGGTTTTTGCCCGCCGCCTCTCCGCCTGCTGCAGTGTCAGCAGTTCATGTTTTTGCTGCTTCAGTTGCTGGATCACGGCATGGTATGTGTGCAGCGGAAAACTGCCGGTGCTGGGATCGCCTTCTCCTAACGCCGCTTCTTGCTGCACATTTCTCCGCATCTGCCGGATGACGAATAAGCCAATCACGAACGCCAGGCCAGCTGCCATGGCCACAGCGGCCATGCGCAGGAACAGCGGGTTGGCCAGCAGTCTCACAGCAGGCTCCAGTACCAGCGAAGAAAGTCATTGCCGAAGAAAAATGACAGTAACGCCATGCTGCCGAGGAAAACACCGAAGGGCATCTGATAGTAGCGGTACACCATGCCCGCCGATTGCCAGGCGCGTTTCCTCGCCTGGACTAAGCTCTCGTGATTCCGCAAAATTCGACGCCTGGTCCGCTTCAACCACACCACCAGCACAGTGGCTACGCCGAAGAAGGATCCAGCTAGTGTTGCGGCAAACAGAGTCAGCACGGTCAGGCGTACTCCGAGAAATGCGCCAATCATGGCCATCAACTTCACGTCGCCGAAGCCCATTCCCTCGACGCCGCGCCAGCGCATGTAGATGGCTCCTGCACCGAAAATGAACGACGAGCCGACCGCCGCTCCCAGCAAGGAATCGGCAAGAGAGAAGAAGTGCCAGCTGATGTCCGAGCTGATGGGCAGCGATACGACTCCGGGCAACAGCTGCGAGGCAAGATCATTGACCGGGACCATCACACTGAACAGTAAGCCGAGAGCGAATCCTGTCAAGGTGAGTTTGTCGGGCAGCAGCTTGGTCTCGGCATCAGTGAAAATCAGTCCCAGAAGTAGAAATCCCAAAACGCAGCACTTCAACGCCGCCAGCGTCAGCCCAAATTCGAAGTAGCAAATCAGGAACAGGCCCGCGGTAAGCAATTCAATTACGAGATACCGTCCCGAAATTGGCGCGTGGCACTGCCGGCAGCGCCCGCGCAATAGCACCCAGCCAAGCACGGGGATGTTGTCGTAGTACTTGATGGGAGTATTACAGTTTGGGCACTGGGAACCGGGGCGCACCACGGACAATCCGCGGGGCAAACGGTAAATGCAGACATTCAGGAAGCTCCCGAATGCCAGTCCCAGGAGAGAAATCGCCGATGCGTAGAGCGGATCCAAGCCCTCGTCTTCACCTCAAGTGCGCGGAAATGCTTGATCCACCCGATTATATGTCTCTCAAAAGGCTGCCTCTAAGGTACCGAAAGGCATGTACCTCCGGACAGCAGACTGTAGAACCGGAGAAAACTGGGATTACCGTCCAGCCCGAAATCTGAGTTATGCCGCCTGCGAGGCGTCGACCTTTTCAGGAAGGAAGATGCTGAAAACAGTGCCCCTGGCGGTGGGTCCAGTCCGGCTGCGCACACGAATTGAGCCTCCGTGCTTCTGCACAATGTTGTAGCTCAACCAGAGTCCGAGGCCGGTCCCGCTGTCTTTCTTAGTGGTGAACAGCGGCTCAAAAAGGTGTTCCCGAGCGTCGGGGGCGATTCCGGATCCGGTATCGGCGATGCTGACACGTACGCCCGTCCGGTGCGCATTTGACCATTCCCGACCATGCTCTACACGGACGCGCAGATGCCCGCCATGCGGCATTGCTTCTACCGCGTTGCTGATCAGATTAGAGAAAACCTGCCGTAGCTCGCCGGGAAAACCTCGAATGATGGAGCCAGGCTCGTATTCCTCCTGCACCCGAATGTGGCGTGAGACCAGCTTGGATTGATGCAGGCGCAAAACTTCGTCGAGCACACGCGCCACCTCGAAGTTGATAGACGATGCGGGATCGCGCACCAGCCCTAGCGTTTGCTGCGCAATTCCGGCTATACGATGCACCTCGTTTTCCGCCATAGCCAGATATTCGTCCACTTTGCCCGGATTTCTGCGCGTCAAATACAGCAGATTTGCGATGGCTTCCAGGGGATTATTGATTTCGTGCGCGATGGCGGCGACTAGCCTTCCCGCCGTCGCCAACTTTTCATTCTTGCGCAAAGCCTCTTCGGCCCGCATTTGCGCGGTGACATCCTGTGCAATTGTGGAGGCGCCCACGATGCGGCCATGTTCGTCACGAATAGGCGAGATGGAGATAAATATGGTCAACCGCCGCCCGTCCTTGCGCATGCGTTGCGTCAGATAACGTTGCACGCGTTCTCCGCGCAGCAAAGTCGCCATGATCCTGTCGATCTCGTTCGGCTCTTCAGGCGGGGCGAGCAGGGAGACATGCTTACCAATTACTTCGTCGGCGCGATAGCCGTACAGGCGCTCCGCCCCTGCATTCCAGCTGGTGATGATCCCGTTGATGTCTTTGCTCAGGATGGCTTCTTCCGAGTTCTCCACAATATCGGCCATTTGCCGCTGTATGCGTTCGGTACGCAAGTCGGCGCGCGACTTTTGCCGGGCAATGCTGGCTGCCAGAATGGCAATGGTCACGAAGACTGCCAGCTGCGCCAGTTGATCCTTGCCCCAGGAGAAGGCGAACTGCGGCCGGTAAACTATGTAATCGATGGCTATCAGGGAAATGCCCGTCGCGAACAGTCCCGGCCCAAATCCGCAGAACCTGGCACTGACGATGACCGCGGCCAGGAACAGAATGAACGGGCTGCTGTGCAGAGGACTCGAAAGCCACCACGCACAAAGCGCTGCCAGCGCGAAGATCCCGGCCTCGGCATAGCGCACTGCGGGGCTTCGATACCAGATGGGAGCAGTCATTCTTGGGGGTACACGGCCCCGCACAGGTGTTGGATGCCGGTTTTCGGATCTGAGAAGGTTCGGGCCGACTTGCAGACAGCCAGTTGTTACGTTTACGACACCCTGGGATCAGCCATCACGATTCCAGCGATTAGTCTCCACCTGTCAACTGCTCTGACTATTTGCTCTTTGCGTTTTACTCACCCATTTACGTAGGAAGAGCCCAGTCCGTAAGGAACCGGGCTCTTACGCCGATGTGCTGGGGGAGGTCATAGGAAAGTAAGTAACAACCAGCCTACTTCTCCTGCAGCGACTCCACGTATTTGTTCAGATTCGCGACTCGAAGCTGGACTTCGGACGGATGTCCGCCGCTCATATGCCAGAACAGATTTCCCCAGATCGGCATATCCTTGGTCCCGTGGGCGAGCACTCGGGCATCGCCACGGATGGTGTTGGCGACCGTATCAGATGGATACTTTCCGCCATTCTTCTTGCTCAGAGAGGTCAAATCGGTCGGCTGCGCCTTCAATGCTTCCGCCGCTGGACCGGCGCCTTTCGCGTCGGCGCCGTGGCAGACCGCACAGTAAGTCTTATACATTTCGCTGCCCGACGCCGCCGATGTTGGCTTCACCGGCACATGCTTAATCTCTTTCTCTTGCGCCATGGCGGCTGAAGCGAGTGCCATCAACGCAACGATGAACAAAACTGCGGTGTACCTCGGCATAACCTATCCTCCTATAACTGCCAACTGCGCGAGCGACTGCTATAGGCGCAGTGTGGAACAATCCTGCACGTTCTACGGTGAGGTCTGTCACTGAGGATTGTGATTTGCGTCGGTGCGATGCACTGACCGGCAGTCAGAAGGATCGTATGTTCCAGAGGTGGAACGGAGAAGGGCGCAGCCTGGCCGCTGCGCCCACGAGAAAGCTGCTAATTGTCGAGGCGCGGACGACCCGCGTTGGGACCCTGCGTCGTCGGTACCACCGTTAATGGTCCTTGCAGGGTGAAGTTCAGAACGGTTTCCGATGCCAGCTTGATCTGCTGACCCTTGGTTGCCGCCTGAACGCCGCCGCCAAGTCCACCGCCCGCCGCCGCACCGATCGCTGCACCCTTGCCGCCACCCGCCAGGCCACCAATGATGGCGCCGATGCCGGCTCCGACACCGACTTTCTCGGCCGTGTTCTTGCCACGCGAACTGCCCTCACGCTTGTACTGGTCGGTCTGGATGTTGTAGTACTTTTCGCCCACTGCGATCCGATCCAGTTGCAGCACCAGTGCAGATTTCCCGGCAAACTTCCCGGCGCTCTTTACGTCGACAATGTGGCCTTCGACGTCGTAGCCCGCCGGAATTGCCGTGTCACCTTCCACTGCAAGCGGAGAATCCAGAGTGGCGTGGAACGTCTGTCCAGGCTGGCTTCGTTCTGAGTCAATTGCATCCACCAGACGCACCGCCAATGTGGTTCCCGCCGCGATAGTTACTTTCTTCGGAGCTGGCGGTGGCGGAGGCGGCGGAGGCGGCGTATTCACCGCGGCCGCTGGTGCCGGCGCTGAGGTGGTCTCGGCGACTGGCTCTTCGCTTACGTGCCGCCGCGGTCGTTTGGCGCGCGGTTTTGGTTGAGCTTTGGGTTCCTCTGCAGGAGGCTGGGCATTGGCGGTCTGATCTGCCGGTTGTCCAACCTGCAGGTTGTTGACCACCGTCTTTACGCCATCGACCGACGCGGCTAGTCTGCCCGCAGCATCCCGTTCGACTGTATTGTCGACGGTGCCGTCGAGCGTGACCACGCCGTTAGCCGCCTGCACGTTGATCGGCTTGCCCTGCAAGCCCGAATCCTGGCTGAACTTGCTCTGGATGTCGCTGCCAATCTGCGCATCCGGCTTGGCCTTCGACTGATTGCAGCCTACTCCTACCAGCACGAGCAGAAGCAGAGCTGCGAGGAAAGAGAGATGGAATCTCGCCTTCATGAGAACACTCCTGTGATGATCCGATGACAATAGTTTAGATGCAGACACACACCTTCGTCCGGGTAAATTTTCCGTCAAGAGACACTGGGTTCCACTACTTATAACCCAGGTGGCTACAGGAGGTTGCGGTTACGAGAGTCGTTGTCCTGCAGGCGCTAAGGCCAATTGAGAAGCCGCGTGCACAGCCAAGGCGAACGGCCAGCACGCGTCAGTGGGCGGACTTCAAGTATTGGTCGAACCACTCGATTGTGCGTCTGGTCGCGTCAATCTGATTTTCACGTTTTACGAAGCCATGGCCTTCATGGGGATAGTAGTGCACATCCACGGTCTTTCCGTCTTTCTTCAGTAGTTCGACAATCTGCTCGGCTTCCTCTTTGGGAACGCGCGGATCGTTCTCTCCCTGCAACACCAGCAGCGGCGCTTTGACGTGGTGAATGTAAGTGAGCGGCGAAGTCTCTTCGTAGACTTTGACGTCCTTGACCGGATCGCCAAGAAGGCTGATTTCGTACTGCTGCAGTGCGGCGTCGGAGTGCACCAGCATGGTTTTCCAGTTGATGATGCCATACTCTTCCACGCCCGCCGCCCAGATGCTTGGTGTCTTGGCTAAAGCCATCAGCGTCATGAAGCCGCCATACGATCCGCCGGTGATGCCCAGCTTCTTGCTGTCAACATAACCAGTCTCGTCGAGAAACTTCGTCGCGTACACCTCATCCTGCAAGTCACCGCCACCGAGATCCTGATGATTCGCCTGCTGGAAGGCAACGCCATAACCGGTCGAGCCGCGCGGATTCGGGGCAATGCAGATATAGCCATGCGAAACCATGGCTGCAATCCGGGGATTGAAGAAATCGAACCACTGATACGTCGGTCCGCCATGCGGCAGAACCAAAGCGGGATTCGAGCCGTCGCGTTTCAGGTTGAAGGGCATCCACATCAACGCGGTGATAGTTTTGCCGTCGAACGTCTTGTAGTGCACGATCTGCGATTGCGGCAGTGCCGCCGAGTTCAGGCTGGCGATCGAGGAATGCGTCAGCTGCGTGGTGCTGTTGCGCGCCAGATCGTAGACCCAGAAATCCACTGGCTCGATGGAACTCTGGTGCAGCACCAGTAAACGCTTCCCATCCGGCGAGAAGGCGGTCGGATCCGCGGAAAACGTGTTCAAGCCTTCGGCCACGGGAATCTTCTGCGTCCTCAGTGTGCTGCCATTCACCAGATACGCGGCCGTGCGTCCATCGGCGTTGATCGTGTAAGTGAATCAGTTGCTCGACGGTGAGTAATCGCCCGAACGCGCCTCCCATTTCGTATCGGTAACCCATTTCACTTTCTGGCTCGCGACATCGAGCAGAGCCACGTTCTGATATCCCTGCTTCTGGTTCGACGTGATCAGCAGCGTCTTTCCATCCGGCGAAAGGGAAGAGGCTTCATAGACCATCTCTGCCTGATGTGGTGTTAGATCGGTGAGCTTGCCGCTGGCAACGTCCACGGCATAGACGTTCGAGTCGGTATGGCCCGCAACAGCGCGATTGGCATAGAGAGTCTTATCGTCCGGACTCCAGGCAACTGGACGCCAGGAGCGGTCTTTGCTCTTTTCGTCGGTGAGCAGGCGCACCTTGTGAGTCGCCCAGTCCATGACAGCCAGGTTGTAAACCGTGCCTTGCCTGGGCTTGTGACTGAGCGCGATCATGCGGCCATCGTGTGACCACAGGGGCGACTCTTCGCGAATGTCGGGAGTATTGGTGAGATTGACGACCTCGCCTCCGCCGCTTGGAACAGCCATTAAATCCCACATCTCGTTGCCGCCAAAGTCCTGCTGGAAGATGATCCATTTGCCATCGGGAGACCAGACGGAGGCGTATTGCTGCTCGTCGGAGCGCGTGAGTTGAATCGGCCATCCGCTCGTGGCGGAAACCTTCCACAAGTTTTGGCGTCCCGTGATGTCGGTGGTGAAGACGATCTGCTTGCCATCGGGCGACCACGTCGCGTCCGTCACGCGGCGCGTGTAATAGAGGTCTTCGATCGGAATGGGATGCGCATTGGCATTGGAGGGCGAGGTGATCGACTTGGGATCGGTGAGCTGGCGCTCGTCGGGTCCGGAAGATTGTCCCATTAGTGGAACACCGCAGAGAAGAAGGAAGAAGGCAATGTGCAGGCGCAGAGATCGCATGAGGCCCCCGATTCGCAAACGTGAAATAGTACATCGTGGCACGAGGAAAAGGAAAATGAGCGTGATTGTGTGGCGCGGACACTCCTGTCCGCGTTTTGGTTTTGTGTGGGGACGGGCGCCTCGCCCGTCCGGCCGGTGTGGGCGCGCACATTCTTGTGCGCGTTGGTCTCTTTGCTGTCATGCGCGGTGCCCCACTCTACGCGCGTTCTGTGCGCGTAGG
>DASSIO010000061.1:0-4513 GCA_035691825.1 Terriglobales bacterium
ATCCTGAATCTCCATCTCCAGCATCGTATCGCCGGTTTCTTGCGTGGAACCTGGCTGAACCTTCCTGCTTCGCACTTCGACTTTGTAGCTCTGGCCGCCTACGGAGAAAGGGCCGAGAATTTTGTCAGATTCGTTTGGCGGTGCGGGCGCGCGAACCGTTTGCGGTGTGGGCGTCTGGGCTTGGTGGGTCCCAGACCGCTGAACGACCGACTGTTGGACAGAGGGCGAAATTGATTGCGGGCGGACTGGTGTATGGACCGCACGCCAAACGAACACGGCCGCCACGATCGCGAACAGACCGATCACCGCGAAGAGAACAGTCTTCACGGGGCGGGGCTCCCGCTGGCCAAACCCGCGGCTGCGAAATCTTCCTCGCCGTGGATCCACCCGGTTCGATCTCCGATGCGCACGTGGAGCCAGAGGTCCGAGAACTCTGGCTGGATCACGTCCTCATTCTGCTTCCAGGCGGTGATCGCGGAAGCTCCCAAGATTTCGAACTTGGAATCCTTTTGCAAGACTACGTGCTCCGGGCTGGCGAAGTTCTCATGAGCATCCACAAACAAGCGTAGAAAAGTGTGTTCCTCTGTGGATGGCTTCCGGTTGGCCTCGACCCGCATCTCGCAGCCTGCCTCTTTCAAGCCACCGCCGAGCATCTCCATGCAACGCTGCCCCTGGGCCAATCCGCCGTGGTTCCAATCCACGCGCAGCGGAACGAACACGTAGAAGTATCCCGTCCACACACGCAATTCGACAACATCGGGCTGGCTGACCACGGTGACGCCCCCATTCACAGCTTTCATTACCACTCCCATATAGGGGCCGCTTGTGCTGCCGATGGGACTGGGTTTTCCCATAGGCGCGAGCTTGCCGTTCACCAAACCGAACAATTGCCAAAATTCATGGGTCTGCAGTTCCCCGGTTTTGGTCCGGGAAGTGCGTTCGCTGTAGAGGATAACGAGGCCCGCGCCCGTTTTACCTGAGGCAAGCCGCGGGGCGGCGGAGAGGCTCCGCTCGAAATAGTTCTTTTCTACGGCGTATGAAAATGCTTTTTGGTAGGCCACATTCCCGGCTGCATCGCGGATCTCGATCCCTGCGAGAGTTTGACCAAGAGCGGTATCACTCACGCCTGAAAGGCGCTTCTCATGCAGGACAACTGTGTAATTTTGTCCGGCGATCGCATATGGCCCGCTGCGCTGTTCGACGTCTTCAGTTCGGGCGTCCACAGTCCTTTGGGGAGCGGCTAATTGAGCGGAACAATACGGCAATGCAAGACAGACGGAGGCGGCAAGGGCAGTGGCGAAAAGCTGTTTTTGCCGAAGGAGCCGGAGGAAATGACGGAGTCTCACGTTCCTGCTCCCATTAGTACGCCAATTTCATAGCCGGAAGACTGCATATCAAATTGTAAGCGTCGCCGGTGCGTCGAGGAACGTCCACCAGACAGTGTGCGTCCTTAGAGGCAACCCGGGCGATTGATTTGAGGACGACCATGCGCGGACTGATTGGGGAACCGCGGCGACGAGTAAGAGGTTCAGCCAAGGATCGCAGTGGAGACGAGAGACGGCTCGGCAGCGAAGCCTAGGCCAATGGCAAGGCAGCACGACGGCGATGTTTGAGGCAGCAGCGATTGTGATTGAGAGGCATACCTCGTATCTTCTATAATGCTAAGTTTGCTCGGAGACTTGGGGGGATTCAGCGGATGGCTGGCAGCTCAGATAACAAGCAAAAACTTCTTTCCCGCATCTTGCTAGGAGTGGTCGTGCTGGCCTTGTCCGGTGGCATGCTTCTCTACCTTGTGCCGACCGGTCCCGGGAATACCCAGACCGCAAGCGATGTTGTGGCCAAGGTTGGCGATGAGTCGGTCACAGTGGCGGAGATCGGCCAACAGCTCAATCAGATCAAGCAGCGCAATCAAGTGCCGCCGATGCTGGAACCCTATTACGCCCAGCAAATTCTTCGACAGCTCCTGCTGCAGAAGGAAATGGAGTACGAAGCCGGGCAGCTCGGGATTCGCGTTTCGAACGACGAAATTGCCGATCGCATCCGTCTGATTCTTCCGGCGGCCTTCAACGGCGGCGCGCCAATCGCTCCGGATCAATACTCCTCCCTGGTAGAGTCACGCACGCAAATGAGTGTGTCGCAGTTCGAAGATACGGTGCGGCAGGGCTTGCTCCAGGAGAAATTCCAGAAGCTGGTGACCGATGGAATCAGCGCAGGGCCCGCCGAATTGCAGGAAGAATTCAGGTATCGCAACGAAAAAGTGAAGCTGGATTATGCCTTCATCAAACCCGAAGATCTGGAGGCAAAGATCACGCTGGACGATTCGGCCATCAAGGCGGGCTACGAAAAGAATAAAGCAAGATACCAAGTGCCGGAAAAGCGCGTCGTGCGGTACGCGATCGTGGACGTGAATCAGATTCGCCAGAACATCCACATTTCCGACGATCAGCTGTTGGCACAGTACAAGAAGAACATCCAGGATTATCAAGTCCCGGACCGGGCCCACGTCGAACACATCCTGCTGATGACCGTGGGCAAAACGGACGCCGAAATCGAAGAAATCCAGAAAAAGGCTCAGGACATCCTGAATCAGGCCAGAAAGGGCGCGAACTTCGAAGATCTCGCCAAGAAGTACTCTGAGGATCCCGGGACGAAGGACAAAGGCGGCGACCTGGGATGGATCGTCAAGGGCCAAACTGTGGCGGAATTCGAAAAAGCAGCATTTTCACTCCCAAAGGGCAGCATCTCGGACCTGGTCAAAACGCAGTATGGCTTCCATATAATCAAGATCATTGACAAAGAGACGGCGCACACCAAGACCTTCGACGAAGTGAAGGATTCCATCCGTGCGCCTCTGATGCTTTCGGAGGCCGATAAGCAGGCGGGGGATATTGCGGACAAGCTATCCCAAGCCATTCGCCAGTCCAACAAGGTGTCGCTCGACGATCTGGCCAAGCAATATCACTTGGCCGTTGGGGAGACCCGGCCTGTTGCTGCGACGGACCCCTTGCTCGAACTGGGGAACTCGCAGGACGTCAAGGTGAGCGATTCGATTTTTAACTTGCGTCAAGGCGATCTGAGCCTGCCAATTCACACGGATCGCGGCTACCTGGTGCTTTCCATAAAACAGATTCTGCCTGCCCACCAGGGTTCGCTCGATGAGGTGCGAGACAAGGTCATCGCCGATCTGAAGCAGGAAAAAGCGGCCACGGATGCACGTTCGAAAGCCGACGAACTGATCAAGAGGGTCAAAGCAGGCGATAAGTTCGACGCGGCCGCCAAAGCGCTGGGATTGGAAGCCAAGACCAGCGATGTGTTGGCTCGCGGCGGCTCCATTTCCAATGTTGCCAGCGGAAAGCAGCTCGCGGCCGCGTTTCAGCTGAAGGCGGGGGATGTGGGCTCACCGCTCAACCTGGGTACGAACTGGCTGGTCTACAAGGTTGTGGATAAGCAGGAGCCTAATCCGGCTGATTTCGAGAAACAGAAGAAAGAAATCACGGATGCGGTACTCCAAAACAAGCGCTCGCTGGCGTTCGATGCCTTTCGAACGGCCCTTGAGGAGCGCCTGAAAAAAGAAGGCAAGCTGCAGATTATGCCCGATAAGCTTCGGAGTTTTGGAAGCGTAGGCTAACCTAAGTATTTGATAATAAATAACTTAAAATCATATCACAGTCTTCTTGTGTTTGCTCTCCAAGCCCGGTAGCCTATTGGTGTCTCCCAAGTAGCAAGTTTCAGTCCCGGGTTTGTCTCTGCGTTCCTTATTTCCGGGGATGAACAGGCTGAAACTGAAAAACAAACAATCGAGGCCTCCCAGCGCCGGAATCTCAGGATTTATGAGCACCAAAAAAACACCAGCTCGCATACCAGCCGTCCGGAACGACTATCTTTGCAGCATGGAAAAGAACCAGTCGGGCAAGTACTGCGTTCGAATCCGCGTTTTCTATCCGCGCCATGCCTGGAATCTCGGAGTATTCTTCCTGGCTTCTTCGTTTGACCGAGCCATGAAGAAGCTCGAGGAGTCGCTTGATTTTCTCCAGCGCCATGAGGAAAAGCTCTGGTTCTGGGGAGTGGACCGAGCCGAGGACATGGGATTCTCCGCGGAGTTCCTTCGCGAGGCTGGGCTCAAGCTAGACCACCGCATGGAGTTTCCCCGCCGGGCCACCAACCTGTCGGTAGTCCCGGAGCGCGAAGTTCCGGCGTTCGTGCTCGGGCCGGTGAGAAGGGGACTGGCAGAATCCGTGGAAGCACCTCGGGCAGCACTGGCGGGGGACTGACGGCACGGTCCACCCGGCTGTAACCTTTTATAATCCATTGACTTGTGTAGGGAACGCGCCACTGGCCTTCAGGTCATCGAAGCTGATCTTCTTCCGTATTGACTTCGCTTACTTTCTTCGACATGATTTGCGCATTCCATAAAAGTAAACCGGCGAGGCTAGAAGAATAGTGATTTGACTCGGACGAGAGCCGAGAATGGGCTGAACAGGCGGCAGGGCTGAATCCGATCCCGGGTGGAGAA
>DASSIO010000062.1:0-15188 GCA_035691825.1 Terriglobales bacterium
CAGACGACGGTGAAATTGTTCGGAAAAGACTGGACGAAGCAGGACGCGCTGATGCACATTCTCGCAGATCAACACGAGCATCTGGGGCAGTCGATTGCCTACGCGCGCAGCAACGGCGTGGTTCCGCCCTGGTCTAAGTAGAAGCGCCGCAAGTGAAATCTGGACAGACGGAAATGACCCCCAACCGATCGGTGAAAGTCGGGAAATTAACCCTTCTGTGACTCCGGGATATTGACCGAGAGGAGATTCCTCATGGGAACTTTACTTCAGGATGTTCGCTATGGCCTGCGAATGCTGGTCAAGAAGCCCACATTCACGATCGTGGCTGTCCTGACGCTGGCTCTGGGCGTGGGAGCCAACACGGCCATTTTCAGCATCGTGAATGCGGTGTTGCTGCGTTCTCTGCCCTACCCCGATCCCGATCGTTTAGTGCGAGTCTTCTTTAACCAGCCGGGCGTAGGGTTGCGGGACGTTAGTTTTTCCAAGCCCGAACTGGATGACCTGCAGACGCGAGCGGGCGTATTTGAAGATGTGTCCCCGATCTATGAGGGTAGCGAGAATTTGACCGGCGGCAAACAGCCCGAGCGTGTCGATGGGGTCAATGGCAGTTTCAGCTACTTTTCCATGCTGGGTGTGGTCCCGCAAATTGGACGGTTGTTTGGTCCGCAGGATTTTACGCCTGGTGTCGCTCCTGTTGCGGTGATCAGTGATGGCCTGTGGCGCCGGGCTTATGGTGCCGATCCGAATGTTGTCGGCCGTACAATCGGGATCGACGGTGATCCCATTACAGTTATTGGAGTTCTGCCACGTGGATTTCGCCATCCTGGGCCGACGACTTCCGGCGACGCGGAAGTGTTCTGCGCCATGGGATTCAGCGCAAGTCCCTTTCCTCCGCCTATGCGTGGTACCCGGATTTTAAGATCTGGAATCGGACGACTTAAGCCTGGCCTGACCCTGGCGCAAGCTCAGGCGCGGTTGACTGCCATGGCTGCCCAATTACGCCACGACTTTCCCACCGACTACCCGCCGCAGGCGCAATGGACAATTGAGATTCAACCATTGCAGGAAACTTTGGTAGGCAAGGTTCGGCCCATGCTGCTGGTGTTACTGGGTGCGGTAATTCTGATCGTTTTCATCGTTTCGTTGAACATTGCCAATCTCCTCTTGGCGCGGGCTTCGGGGCGGCAACAAGAGATGGCGGTGCGGTTAGCGCTGGGGGCGAGCCGCGGCCGCATGGTGCGCCAGATGCTGACCGAGTCCCTGCTGCTATCGCTCATCGGCGGTGCCGCGGGAATCGCAACCGCTGCTGCTACTTTGGGCTTCATCCTGCGCTTTGTGCCGTCAAACGTTCCCCGGCTCAACGAAGTACGAACCGATTGGGTGGTGCTCGCCTTCGCTCTGCTGATTTCCATTCTTACCGGCTTGGTGTTTGGACTTGCGCCAGCGCTTCATTCGGCAAAGGCCGCTCTCTCCTCGGCCATTCGGGAAGGCAGTCGCGGGTCCGGCTACGGCACTAAGACCGGCCGATTGCGGGATGTTCTAATCGTGTCGGAACTGGCATTTGCCGTCATACTGATGGTGGGAGCCGGCTTGCTGCTGCGTACGCTGCGGGACCTGTTGCGCGAAAATCCAGGCTTTAATCCAACTCAAGTTGTCACGGCAAACACGTGGCTGGGGGTTCCCAACGATCCCAAGATGGATCGGTATCTCGGTATTGCGGGCACAGCCTCCTTCGATCGTGAGTTGCTGCGGCGCATGAAGGCGCTTCCAGGAGTCGAGCTCGCCGCAATCACCTCAGCTCTGCCGACTACCAATAGCAACCCCAACGCGGTCGGTGGCTTAGCGATTGAACGCTTTGCAATTGAAGATCGACCGGTCGAGTCCTCGCAGGATCTGCGCGCCGAGAGAATTCGGATAAGCCCTGATTACTTTAAGGTGTTGCAGGCGACGCTGCTACGCGGTCGCTCATTCACCGAGGGCGATGAAGACGGAAAACAACCTGTAGCGATTATTGATGAAAGCACAGCTCGCAAATATTGGCCGGATCGTGATCCGCTGGGCCGCCAGGTGCGCTTCGCAAAAGACGCTACCAAGCCATGGGTAAGCGTCGTGGGCATTATCAAGGATATCAAGAGTGACGGCCTCGACATCGATGGTGTTCCCCACATCTACGTTTCGAGCTATCAAGACCCCAGCAAGCAAGTGAACGTGCTGTTGCGGACTTCTCTGCCCGCAGCCCAGCTTGAACCACAGATTCGGCATGAAATCCAGAGCATTGATTCCGGCTTGCCGGTATTCAATGTTTCTTCTATGAACGACATCCTTGATCGGTCACTGGCTTCACGCCGTCTTTCTGCCGATCTGGTGGGCGGATTTGCTGGACTGGCGGTGCTTCTGGCCTCCATCGGAATTTACGGTTTGCTGGCCTATATGGTTGGCCAAAGATCGCGTGAGATCGGGCTCCGCATGGCCCTGGGCGCGCGGCGGGACGACATTCTGAGAATTTTCTTGCGCAAGGGGGTCGCCCTTGCTGGCGTGGGCATCGTTGCCGGATTGGTCTTTTCTGCAGCCACTGCGTCCATGATGGCAAGTCTGCTCTATGGGGTTCGCCCCCATGATCCGGCTGTGTTTCTGATCGTGCCTCTGCTGTTACTTGCAGTGGCCGCGCTGGCTAGCTATCTCCCAGCATTCCGGGCGACGAAAGTGGACCCGATGATTGCACTTCGCGAGGCATGAACTTCGTGTTTACATTTCGCTCTCGAGCCGTGCAGGAGTTCTCGAGGAGTTCGGGTCGCTGGTGAGGCGGTGGTTGTCGGCGAAGGACCGGTCCTCGACTAGCCGCCTGCCGACTAGTCGTCGGCTATTGCGCTCCCTCACTTTGTGTTTTCTTCCCTAGCGTTTTTTCGAACCAGTGGTGGGCATAGGGTTCGGTGTTGAACGCCTTAACTTCGACATAGCCTGAACGTTTGTAAAGTGCGATTGCCTCGCTGAGTGCTCGGTTTGTCTCAAGTCGGAGGACAACGACACCAGCCTCACGAGCAGTTCGCTCAAGCTCACCTAGCAGCCGGCGGCCTACACCGAGTCCACGCGCAGCTGGCGCGATCCACATTCTTTTTAATTCCGCTGGTCTTCGTCGATGAAACTTGAGTGCTCCGCAACCAATAGGCCGGCCGTGAAGGCGTGCGATGAGCAACAGCCCCATAGGAGCAGTTAGTTCTTTTGGATCGGCGGAGATGCTGAGCCCAGGATCAAAACCGCCTTGAAAGCGCCGGTTGAGCTCAGCAAAATATTGGTTGAAGCACCATCGGGCATCGGCGGAGGTCGGGTCTTCGATTGCGAAGCACACCATGGACGCTTGCAGGAGTCGTTCAACCTCCCCCATTGCCGTCATGAGCCTGTCGCGCTGACTGGCCGAAAGCGCCTGGAGAATGCTTGACGCCAGCTCATTGGATCGCCGGTCAAGCTCCTTACGTTCATGCAGCCCTGCCCGGGTGAGCGCAGCGCGCCGCACTCGTTGGTCTTCATGGTCCGCACGAGTCGTCACAAGCCCTTGTCTTTCAAGGGACCGCAGCACGCGGCTGAGATAACCGGAGTCAATTCCCAGGCGACTACGAAGCTCGCGAACTTCGGCACCGTCATGTCCAATCTCCCAAAGCAGTCGGGCTTCGTTCATTGGCCGACTACGTTGGAGAAAGCGGTCGCTGACGGCACCGAGGCGCTCCGCAACTGTTCTGTTGAAACTGCGGACTTTTTGAATCGAGGCTTCCTCTATTTCTCTGACCATAGTCAGAGATTATCGCCGAAACTTTCCCAGGCAGGCAACAGGTCGTCATAATGGCCACACTGGGCATCAGGAGCCTTATCGTAAACCGGCGATGCTCTCGCCAACTTGCTGTATGACACTTGCCTCGTCTCGGACGATGCCGTTCGACGGCATGTCCAGTGGGTCGACACTCTCGGAACCCACGTGAATTTAGAGCATCCCAGGGAAGGCAAATGCCTTCCCTGGGACTGTGCTCTGTCGTTCGACGGTCGTGTTCCGATTCGCGCCTCAAACGGTCCTCACTGGAATTTTCCAGAGATCAGCAGAGGTGCCCCGCAGCCGGGACTTGTTCTGAAGGGTGCGACGGCGGACTGGCGTGCCTGCAGCTTGTCGCCGGCGGTGACTTTCGGAACGAAATTGCCATCGCTTGTCCTGAGTTCGACCTCGGCAGTTGGAATCCCGCCGAGCATCTTGATCTTGCCCACTGCAATTTTGGTCTTGATCAGTGTGACGCTGTCGACCAGACAGAAGGCGATCGGAGTGCCGACCGGGATGTTAATGTGATCCAGTTCCGCCGTGAGGCGGGAAGGGACGCCATTGTTCTCCTGGTAATCGCCGCGTAACTCCACTTCGAATCCGTTGACGATTTTATTACTGTGCACACCTAATTCGAGGCTTTGTGCCCAAAGTTGAGGGGAACTGAGGGCGGTCAGAACCAGCAGTGCGGCTAAACTCATAATGTGTTTTCTCGTCTTGTGCATTCGTGCCTCCTGAAGTTGACTTTCATGCACTAAGACACGAGGGCCGCGGCGAGCAGAACAAAATAGAACGGCATTGCGCAATTTTTGGCGAGTGGCCGGTCCAAACCAACACCACCAACTCAACCTGGCACAATCAACAGTACGGTTGGTCTCGCATCGCGCTGCTTGAGAATAGGAGGATTTCAATGAAGGAGGTAATCGGACGCAACCTATCGATTGATCGGACGATCTCTATCTCAGCCCGCTGATCTTTTCACCGGCGGCCTGCAGACCGTTGCGGGAGTGCCTGCCGGCGCCGGCGCGTGCGCGAACCGGGGAGATGATTTTCTATCTAACTTTGCGCACCCTGGGAGGATTGGCGGCTCTCGTTAACGTTAAATGCCCTCAGCATCGAGACTTCCGGCGGACCGGTCTCCCTTCGACGATACGCCGCCTGAATGTTCTCAGAAACAAGAATTGATCCCGATGAATTTATTAGCCTCTCCTCCCAGCCGGCGCACTATGGCAGCAACGTGAGGTTGGCAGATTTTGTGACGCCCTGATAGGTCGCGGATATTGTGGCGATCTTTTTGAGCGGCACAACTTTAGTGTTCACGGTGAATACTGCCGAACTAGATCCGGCCGGTATGGTGATGCTGGGCGGAACCATCGCCGCTTTCCTGTTGCTGGTAACTGTGACCACAATTCCTCCGGCAGGCGCTGGTCCAGTCAAGGTCACGCTCCCCTGCGATGGGGTTCCGCTTTTCACCGTCGTGGGATTCAGCGTCAATCTAGCCAGGGAAACGCCGCTCGCGCCAAGCTGAACGCTATAGAGATACGAATAGCCATTCGAGATCTGGCCGGCGATTGAAGTTCCCATGTACGCGGTTTGGCCATCCGGTGTAAATCGGGCGCGTGGAAAAGGGTCGGGATCGACGTTCAGCCCATTTTCGATCGGTAGGCGAACCTTCCACAGCAGCGAGCCCTGCGTGCTCACTGCCGCAAAGAAGCCAGGCTGTCCGTTGGTCGCTCCGCCCAGGAAGACCACGTTGTTGACCGGGCTGACGGCAGGATTAAACAGCATCTCGGTATCGGTGTACTTCCATCGCACGCTGCCGTCTGGATTGATTGCAAAGAGAGTGTTGAGATTCCATCCGTCATAAACCACTCCATCGTTACCGACGTCCGGTGCAGTCACGGCACTGGTTCCCGCGGGAAATTGGTCGAAGATGTGCCATAACTCGTTTCCGTTGTTATCAAATTTGCCCAGCACAACACCCGGTCCAGGATAAGTGAACAAGTTAGAGTAGACCGATCCGTCGGGGCCAACTACTGGCTGTTGAATGCCCTGTGAGGTATCCAGATGGTCTACGAATGTGAATATCTGGCTGCCGTCCAGTGCCACTGCGCGCAGGTGATCATTGGCGTGGAAATACAAGCGTGACTGCAACAGCGGCCCGAAAACAATTTCCTGCATCGTTACAATCGGACGGCTGTAATTCTCCGTCAACGACCAACGCAAGACACCCTGCGGCGTCAGCGAGAACACACCCATGCCCTGCGTTCCGACGGCATAAATATTTCCGTCTGGCCCCACGTTCGGACCAAGCAGAATGAAAGCCGCTGGATTCTGGTCGAAACGCCACCGGACCGTGCCGTTTGGCGCCAACGCAAATATGCTTCTCGTGGTACCGATGTAGATCGTCCCATCCGATCCGACGCTAATTGCATCGTGCCCGGTACCCGGAGCGTTGAAGATCCATTTCAGTCCGCCGTCAGACGTCAGGGCATAAAGATGGCCATATACGTCCTGCGTGTAGACCGTGCCGTCACTGGCGACAGCCGGACGGCTCGGTATGTAATCGCCATCAGCTTGGAAGCGCCATCGGATATGTCCGGAGGGACCCGATCGCAACGTTACATTGATTGGCACCGCATTGCTCGAACCCGCCGACGTAACCACCTGCACATTGTCCGAGCCCGTGGGCGCGGTCTCCGGGATGTAAGCCGCAATGAGAGTGTCGCTCCAACGGGTCACGGGAGCAGCGATCCCGGCAATCTGCACCGTCCCACTTCCTGGTGCACCGAAACCTGAGCCCTGAACAAGCAACCGGCTGCTGCGAGCGGCAGTAGTATTCGACAGACTGCTGATTGTGGGCTGGGCCATAGCGGCCATAGTCACCCACAAAACCACGTAAAGGTTGAGCGCACTTCGTCTCATGGCAACAAACTCCTGGGAGCTAGATTTGGGACTGCTTGAGGTGGGTAGGTGAAATTGTGCTTTCCGGAAACCAAACTTGCTGTGCGCTGCGTCACAGGTACGTGTGACGCGACCTCAATGGCGTTCCTGAGTCTCCTCGGAGGAAAGAGCCGGATACCCACCTCTGAGTTCTCCGGCGCTTCCCCTGACCGAGAAGGCAGCAACAACGTGCCTACAGTTAAGACAACTGGGCGGCGGCGGCGGAACAAGCTTCTATGAAGGGATGCCTGCGAGTGATGTGGGATTTGTGGTTCGATTCACTCGCAGGCAAACCTGATCAAGGCATAATGCGGCGCGCAATCAGGTTGAAGCCAGTTCCGGTAAAGAAAACCAGTCCGCGGACGCGCACCGCGTCTCCGTTGGACAGAGGGTGCGGTAGGTTGTGAAGGTCCGTCTTGGGCTGCCAGTGCACCGTGATCGTGGTCGATCCCGACAGCATGGCGAACGCCGAATCAGGAGCGACTGTCAGACTGAACGTGGTGGGAGCCGATCCCGAAAGTCCTGAGATAGTTCCCGACAGCGTTTGCTGCTGGAGACTGACCTTGTCGGCAACCAACGAACTGCCGCCCACGGCGCTGCTTGTTTCGACCTCGATGCGCTGCCCCGGATGGATCGTGTTTGCGTCGAAGGGGAAGGCCGGTGGCGCCGGCAAACTGCCGATACCGCTGTTATCGATATTGCCGGCCTGCACCCTGTATCCCGCTCCGCTCACATCCACAGTAAAGTTGGCCCCAACCTTCGTATCATCCATGCCGCTGCCCGATCCGTCATCAGCTGTGTAGGTCAGCTGCGTCGCCGGATTGCCCGTCACCTGTGTGATCAAGCCCTCGACTTCGGCGCCGCCCACATTTTCAACTCCTTCGACTTCCTTGGCATAAAGGGTGCCATCGGAACGTGTCACTCCCTCGACAGTCACGACAGTATTCAGCATCGTGGCAAGGGTGGCGCCGTCGTTAAATTGGGTGTTACTGTCGGTCGCGAAAGTCAGCACACTTCCGCTCACCCCCAAAGTCAGGGCGAAGGAGGTTCCGTTGACACTTGTCACCGTTCCGCTAGTGTCTTCCAGTTCGCCAGATTCGAATTCCTGCTCGCTTTCTGGAGCCACCGTAGTGCCGGACAGATTGAAAGAGTTGGCAGTGATGTTCACTCCGGTGATGTTCCCCTGACCATCGAACGTGAGCGACTTGGCAACATTAAGGTCGATGTTCACCACGGGGGCGGTGGCACCCGCGTTGAATGTGGGGCTGAAGTTCATCGTAATTGCCTGGTTGAAGGCAGGCTGTAACTTAACGATTTGACCCATGTTGTTGATGAATACAATTTCCGGGTTGGCAACCGTGAGCGTAGCACTGCTGTAGGAACCTTGCGGCACATTCAACAGAGCTAGCGGTTCGCTGGTAGCCGACAGGTGAGTCAATTCAAGTCGACGAGCGCTGCTTAATACGGTGACGGCCGCGCCATTGGTCGGCTTCATCGTAATCGGACCGACGGAAGCCTCAAAGCTGATGACGCGGTCGGCCGGCGCGTCGCCAAGTCGCACTTGGGCCGCGGTTGTGCCCGCGCCCCCGCCCGGCGGTGGGCTGGTTGTCCCCCCTCCCGGCGCGGGGTTGCTCATCGTGCCACCACATCCCGAGGCGACCAGAGCTATACCCATCACAATGATGAAAAGCAATACTCCAACTGACCTGCGATTCTGCAATCTCCAAGGCAACATTGCGCCCTCCTTTTCCTATTCGATCGAAAACTCTTCCTCTTTCACGGCTGAACCATGAAGCTCTTCGCGCGCCTCAGAGCCTTCTTCAAAGCGCAACTGGCAGGTACCGGGAAGGCATTGTTCGCTCCTTCCCCCTGCGGAAGAACTTTTGCGAATTGAGACACTCAGACATCGCGAGCGGAACAAGAAATCGACTGCCAATCGCTTTCCGCGCGGATCGGCCGATCTTGAATTGTCATTTTTTGGTCAATCAGAATTGGCCAGAAAAACCTGTTCCCGTGGACAAGGATGGGGTGTCTTACGCAGTGTAGGAACTGAAGCTGTTAGTTTCGACCCGCAAAATGCGCGTCGAGCAAGGAACCCAGCGATGATTGAAGCGGCCTTGACCGGGTATCGGCTGCGCTGTCCGCGCAGATTTCACGGTGGTACCGAGCCGGAAGGCGAAAAATACGTTGCTATAATCGACCGCATGCCAGCGGAACAACTCCCCGACGAGGAACTGGTTGCCCGGTACCAATCCACCGTCGAGGTCCGAGAACGAGAGCAATACATCGATGAACTCTTTCGGCGGAATTATCCCCGCGTAGCGCGCTGGTGCCTTCGTTTCGCTTCCGACCGGGACGCTGCAGCCGACCTGGCGCAGGAAATTTTTGCTAAGGCTTATCAGAACCTCTCATCGTTTCAGGCACAATCCAAGTTCACCACGTGGCTGTTCGTGATAGCGCGCAACCACTGCCTTAACGCGTTGCGTGCTAGTGCGAAACAGGCGACGGAAATTGCGGCCGATCAAGGCGAAGAGGTTCTCCTGGGAATTCCCGATGGCGGTCTGGACGCGTACGCAATTTTCGCTCGTGAGCAATCGGCAAAGATGGTGCGACAGTTATTGAACGAGGCTCTGGACGAAACAGAGAAGGTAGTCTTTACGCTCCACTACGGAGAAGAGTTGACATTAGATGCCATCACGCGCCTGCTGCGTTTACAGAATCCGAGCGGCGCGAAGGCATACATCGTTAGCGCCAAGCGCAAACTGACCCGCCTGGTGCAGCAGTGGAAGGCTCGCGGCCAGTGCGTTTAATTGGAGAGAGGCACGTTATGGCAGAGCGCGACCTTTTAAGATCAGCATTGGCGGCAGGGCCCGAGTGCCTTTCCCCCGAGCAACTGGAATCTCTCGTGACCACGGAGGCGCCAGTTCATCCTCATGTGGCGCAGTGCCCAAGGTGTCAGGCAGAGTTGGCGCTGCTCAAGTCCTTCCTGACAAGCGAACCCCTGCCGGACGAAGGCGCCTCCGTTGCGTGGATCGGCGCTCATCTGGAAAGAGAGCGTGACAGGATCAAGCATCCGGCCCACCGTCGTTCGCCCACAGCCGCAGGTCTGAAGATTCAAACAGGCTGGTTGGCAAACCTGTTTCGCTGGCCCACGATTCGCTGGGCGGTTCCCCTTGCGGTGGCTGCAGCGGCAGTGGTCATCGTTAGTGTCGCTCTACTACGCCCGTCAAGAGCACCCGAATTGCAAGCAGACTTAGGACGGCAGCCGGCAATCTACCGTTCCCAGGAGGTCCAGCTTGTGGCCCCGATCGGCGATCTTGCGGAGGTGCCACAGGAACTGCGCTGGCAGCCATTTCCCGGAGCGGACACATACAAAATCGTAATTATGGAAATCGATCGTTCGCAACTTTGCAGCGTCCAGACTCGGGCAACCTCGATCGCAATGCCTGCGACAGTACGTGCTAAGATGCTCCCAGGCAAACCGATTTTGTGGCAAGTTACCGCCTTCACCCCACAAGGCAAGGTTGTTGCCACATCTCAAGTTCAGAAGTTTGTATCCCCACGCCCGCGTTTGTCGGAAAATCGGGCGTCGTCGCAGTAATCCAGAGGTGAGATATGTTTTTTCAACCTTCGCTAGAGAGTTCTCGCAGATTCCTTCTTGACTGTTTTTGTCTTGCCGCGATATTAACGCCCGGTCTGGTTTTCGCGGCATCCGGGGCCGCTGTCTTTCCTGGGGTTGAACTGACAATTCCAAACGCGACCGTCCCTCCCGGCGGTATGCTCCAGTTGCAGATTGCCATCACCGAGCCTAAGCCAATTTCCAAAGGGGGGCAGAGAGCATCTTTCGCCTCGCCGCTGCTGGCATCTCCCGTGGGCATCTCGCTTTTCAGTCCCGGCGGCGACGCCAGCGGCACGGCTGTGTTTGCCTCGGCCAAAGCTCCTCGCTTTACTTTGCATTCCTCCATTTCTGATATGGGGAACAATATCGACTACCCAATTCTCGTCATGGCGATTCCGGTCAAAACCACGGCCATTCCCGGCAACATCGCGAATTTAGTTTTGGATCCGAACCTTTCTCAGTGGCTCGATCCAAACGGGGTGAGTTACCCGGTACTGCTCACCAATGGAATTCTGACGGTCGGAGGCACGCTTTCTATTTCGAACATTGTTCCTGGGGGAGGTCTGGTCCGGAAGGGCGCGAAAATCGCGATTCAGGGTATGGGCTTTCGGCCGGATTCCACTGTGCAAGTGAACGAGGCGACGATTGCCACCCAGACATTCGTTAACAGCAACGAAATCGATGTCACCCTCACGACGGACTTCAACATGACGGCAGATCGCGTGCGCGTCAAAAACTCGAATGGAGAGCAAGTGACTTATTACTCGTATCAGCGGACCACGCCTTTGGGGAAGAGCGCCAGCTCGCTGATCGCTGCCACGTATCCACTATTCTCGCAAGCGACTTGGTCACTTGCCTATTTCAAGCCCGTTTTGAGTGGCTCGCAATTTAGCGGGCTCGCCTTGCAGAACGCAACCGCAACTCCATCGCAGGTTCGCCTTCAACTCTTCGGGTCCAATGGAACGCTTCTCGCGACGACGAGCTTAACCATCGGCGCTTATCGCCGGATCAGCCGTGCGTTGTCGGAATTTTTCGGGGTGGTGCCCGGGAATGGCACCGAAGTGAAAGTGAAAGTCACATCGGGGCCGCGCGTGCAGATGCTCGGTTTATTGGGTAATACTACGCTCGGAACGGTTGACCCGGTGGACCCGTCTCCTGTGCCGTGAAACTCCCAGAGCAGCGAGCGCGCTGATAACGAGGAGCGCGAAAGGAATAACGGCAAGGTCTGCCCAGGATAGGAATCGCGGCACTGCATCCGTACCGTCCCCATTCAACACGAATGCAGCCCAGTGTGCTGGATCGGCGAGCGCTGTGCCCGAGTGCAAAAACCTGATTTTTGCGGATCTCAGCGCCCGAGCTTTCGGTTGATGCTCCTCGATCGCAAAGTGATAAAACTGCTTCATAAATTCCTTTGTTGCCTGATCGTCGACACGCCAGAGCGTCGTTAGCGCGGACTTCGAGCCGGCAAACAGCAGCGCGCGCCCGAACGCCTGCACTCCTTCCCCGCGTATCATCTTGCCGCGTTCTGTGTCGCAGGCGGAGAGAGTGGCCAGATTGATACCCCGCAGGTCAAGGTCGTACAACTCACGGAGAAATAGGTAATCGGGGCTTCCCTTCGCATCCGCTGGCGCGAATTCGATTCGAGAGGCTTCTGGATTATCGGCATCGGCGAATGCATGGCTTGCCACGTGCAGCAAGGGGGCACTGCTGGCATTGCCAGCTAAGAAATTTGACTTCCGGTCCGCCTCCGCGATAAACATCTGAACTCGTCCGTGCGCTATGCGCGATATGCTTCGGATTTCCTCCGCCGCATACGGCAATGCCTGATCTTCTCCGTTTTCGAATCCGCTGTCATGATCGTGTCCCGGTTGTAGCGTCGGAGCGCCAAATGCTATCAATTGTCTTTGCCATGGCCAATGAAGTGAATGGGCCCCCGCCTTTCCACGTCGGAGCAGAGCAGCAGTCGGAAGATAAGAAATATCGAAGTGGTCGATGAAGAGCGCGCCATCCCGTGTGGGTGTCAATTCGAATGGCACCGTGCTCAGCCACCCATCGGGAACGATCAAAATGGTCCGTATATCGCCCCAGTCCGGGACCCCGGCGGGAAAGATCTCACTCAAAATCCCGATCTGCTGCCGCCAATTGTCGCCCAGATTTTCCGGCACTCTTCTTAAGAAATGGACAACGTTGTTCACTTGCTCTTCCGACAATTGCTTTTGCGCGGATCCGCAGGAGTCGGGCTTGCACCAGATCAGCCCGATCTGATTCTTTGAAGTCCAGAACTCTAACAATGCGGTTGATGCAGGAAGATAGCCTCGGGCCTCATTGAGAGTTAGCGGAGTAAATTGGCTACGCTGTTCGTGTTCGCTGCTTAAACGGTCCTGGAAATTTCGAGCACGGCTGCGCTCGAGGACCGAGAATGTATCGGCCACATCATTCTTCTTCAATAATAGGGCGATGAGTGCATCGTAAACGTCCCGCTTGTCACCCAGAAATTCTGCGCGCAAAGCCGAAAGTTGGAGTTGGGCGCGTGTTGTCTCGATGACTACTATCGCCTGACGGTAGTCTGCCTCGGCTTGTTCTATTCCGCCTGACGATTGTTCAATTTGCGCTATTCCGTACAGCGCTTTCCACTGCTCCTCGGTAGTAGCGAGTCCTTTTGCCTGGTTGAGTGCGAGCGTGAATTCCCCGCGAGCGGCTTTCAACTCCTTCTTGCGCAGCAGAGTCTCTCCAAGATAGAGATGCGCCTGCATTTCTTCTCGATGGTTCTTGGTGGCGGCGGCCCGGGAGAGCGATTGCCGAAAAACCCGCTCCGCGCTTTTGAGATCTGCCTGATCAAGCGCGTACACGATCCCGATATTCTTCAATACGCTAAGTTCCCCATCCGCATCATGTTGATTTTTGTACAACTTGGCAGATGCGCTGTAGGTTTCGAGTGCCTTCCACGGATCTCCCAGCCGCCGATACAGCGCTCCCAGATTGGTCAACATGTGAGCACGGTCACTGGCGCTCAGAGTGTGGGATGAAGCCTCCAGTCGCTTGTATATCTCAAGCGCTGTTTCGTAACGGCCAAGTCGCTGGTAGAGAGTGGCCTCGTTGATCTGCGTAATGGCGCGCCAATAGTCTGTCCACTTTTCGCCAGGGGTCTTTTCCAAGATGTCCCAGGCGCCCTCGTACGAGCGCAATGCTTCCAGATATTGACCCGGAAAGTAGTAGACGTTGCCAAGATTATTCAGCGTCCGGACCGTGGTGAGCCGATCATCCTTAGTTTGACTGAATGCTAATGCCTTGCGAAAGGTCTCCTGAGCTTTGGAATAATGGCCTAGCTCTCCCTCGGCGATGCCCTCGCTATTCAGAGCGTAGGCCCGCCCTTGTATATCCCCGAGCGCCTCATAAATCGCATCTGATCGGCGCGCAAAATCGATGGCATCTTGATAATTCCCTTCTGAGGAGGAGATGTTGCTCAGACCATTGAGTGCGTGTCCGAGCTGTGTTGATGGGTGGCCGTTATTCAACGCCTGCACAACCGAGTTGTAGATCGCCTGAGCTTCCGGCAGCGCCCCCTTGTCCTGGAGCGCGTCGGCATTTCGCAGCTTGTCGTCCTGATTGATTTTTTCGTCCGTGTTACCGCTGCGGGAAGCTCGCCCTAGCGCTAGCGTATGGGCCAACAAGAAAAGGAGGAAAGCGCAGGTTGTCAGGTGCACGAGCCGCATCTTCGGCGATTGTAACGCTAGTCCGAAGGGGTCATGTAGATACGACCGCCAAATAGATCCCTATCGCTTACTCACTCTTGATGTCACCTCCCATAAGCGTCATAGATGAACCTGGCCCTTGATCCCGGGCCAATGGATGGCAACATGGTTGCGTGCGCTCCAACAAAACTGCTCGTCCCGAATCGCCTTTTTGCAAATCAAGACTGTCGAGCACGTTCCGGGTGTCTGAAGTATTGCTTCGAGCGTCTGGCATAAGACCAGGCAGTCTACTTCTGACCACAGCTCGTAAGTTGCTACAAACAACCAATTCATCATTTGTTTGCCGCGTCTGCTGCTGATGTAGTCGAAACTGGAGCTCTACCCCCAGTTTCCACCGGACAAGGTCGGCGTCAAAGAAGTCGACCACGGCCTCTGGCTCGTCAGTTTTATGGAGTACGACCTCGGCTAGATTGATCTGGAGGATAAAACCTTGCAGCCCCTCGAAATCCCTTCGGGCCGAAAGTGTAACCTATGTCTCCGGAACGTTCTGTTTCATGCCTTGGGAACAGACAGAAAAGATTTGGTCGGGGAGAGAGGATTTGAACCTCCGACCCCCTGGTCCCGAACCAGATTTCAGGACTTATCGAAACTTATTGAATTTTGTTGAACGCAACTGGTTGCTGTTGAACGTGTTGCAGACTGCTCGTTGAACTCCATTGAACCTTAATGAAGTTCGATGCTTTGACCGCCACAATTTCGTCTACAGCAGTGGCAGCCAACGTTTCGCTCCTGCAAGGTATACAGCTCAAGTCTCCTTAAGGCGATCCATCAGCGGAGAGTCTCTTCAGCTTATCTCTTGCTGGAGGGTGTGAAGTGAAGGGAAAGGGGGAATCCAATTAAGTTGATGCTCCGCGTGTAATCAGCCGCTATGAATACTGTGGATGTTTTTCCTGTCCCCGTTCGATGCACCGTCACCTTGCTAGATTCGAGCTCAATCCCATAGCGCTTGGCCCTGCTCACAACAAGGCTGGACAAGTCCTCCTCTGAAATGTAGGGAGTGAATCCGACATGACTTGTCAGTTGCGACGCGAAATCCTGCATATCGTCCTGTAGTTCAAGGTTGGCCAAAACGCAG
>DASSIO010000063.1:0-14348 GCA_035691825.1 Terriglobales bacterium
ACGCAACATCCTGCATTGCAACGCAATGAAGTGAACTTTTTCTATTGGCATCCCAGTATCGATCAAAACGATGGCGTAAGAGTATTTGCTTATTGTCGATCGGGAGGCCAAGACTTGGGCAAAAGCGGGCAGGCTGTCGTGGTTGCAAACACTGGCCCGGACGATTTTCCCAGCTTTAATCTGCCCTGGCCGTGGGCCAGGCTGAGCAACGCTGGCGTTTCCGAGCACGGCGCGCCCGTTGGCGCGTTGAATCCGCAGGTGCGGAAGACAGGTACCGGAACGCTGACGCTTTCCCTGGCGCCTTTCCAAACCCGCGTGTTTACAGTTTGATGTTAAAGCTCTCACCAGAAACAAGGTGAGGTGACGCGCAGCGCCACGCGTTCGGAGATTCGGGCCCCCCGCTGGAACTCTGGATGCGAGGCGCTGTGTGCAAGGAATTTCTTCTCGCCGGACCACACCGGTTACTCGCTCGGCAATCTGCTGCCTGCCAATGACATAGCACATATCCCAGCGAGTTACTTTCTGGCTTACACCTTTGGCTCGCCTCTGTACGCCTGCAATGACAAACTTCTGCCGTATGATTGGCATCTGATTACTCGTTCGTAGCCGGGTCAGCATCTCTGACCTGTGCCGCACATGAAACTGCGCCACAAGCCGTTGCATGGTTCACAAGACACAAACCGTAGTTCTTGTTTTGCTGGTTGTTTTGTGCGCAACTACCTGCCTGCTGGCCCAGCAGGGAACGCTCGCTACCCTGGACGGCGCCGGCCACAGCGGTGATACCGCAGTTCACACTTACAGCAGTTCGCAGCTGCTGACTCTCAACGAGGGTCTCGCCGTGATCGGCGCAGCGCTTGAGACGCGTCATCACTTCCATGGCAGCCGTGATTGTTCTCATTTCGTCCATGACATTTATCAGCGCGCCGGTTTTGATTACTCATACGAGAACTCGATTACGCTTTACGAAGGCACTGAAAACTTCCAGCGTATCTCGCGGCCGCAACCGGGGGATCTGATTGTATGGCGTGGGCACGTTGGCATCGTGGTGAACCCGGCGCAACATTCTTTCTTCAGTGCTCTGCGCAGCGGCTTTGGGGTTGAGGACTACCAGTCTTCTTATTGGCGCAAACGCGGTCACCCTCGCTTCTTCCGCTACGTGAAATCAACCGCTACTGGTCTCGTTGCGCAAGCTGGGCTGCACGGCAGTTTACCTACGAACACGGTAACCGAACCCGCCAGCGTTGCGATGAATACTCAGCAGCCGATGGCTGTCCCGCAGATTTCGCCGGAGCAGCTGGTATCGGATTCAGCAATCGTGCTCGGCTCTCGCCCGAATTCTCAGGAGGTCGAGGAGGCCCTGCGCCAAAAGTTCACCGACGCTGCAGAAGCAGCCGATGCACAAATGCTGAGATCTCCTGGCGCGGTCATTATTTTCGATCAGATAAAGGTCAAGAAGCTCCGCTTGAAGCGCGACGTGAGCTGGGCCGAGGTGCGAATCGACGAGCCGTCGGCCCTGATCGCGGGTCAACCGACGCTGCAGAAGCGCTCGGAGCGGGAACGCTGGCCTATGTCACGAAATGAAAACGGGCGCTGGACTCTCACTCTCCCGCAGAACGTCGTGTATGTTCCCAAAGAAGTTGCGGTGCGCGTTCTTGTGCGTCAGTTGGCTACCATGACCGACCATCAGGGGCGCCCCGGTCAGACCGCCCCAGCCACGGCAGAATTGGCGAAGCTGTTGAACGTCCTCCTCGGCGAGTAATTGTCGCGGCTCGCGCCGCTCTCCTCCTTTCATAACGTACCGTCGTGGTACTCTGGTCCGCTTACATTGAGTCACCGATCCCCTTCAGGAGTTCTCATGCGACCACTCGCCGCGGTCCTACTCGCTGTCTTTTTTGTTTTTCCGCTCTCGGGTGCTGTGACGGACGAATCTATTTTGACCGGCTATGCTCCGGCCTCAAGTCAGACTGAGTGTCGATGGGAGAACGAACTGCAGGCGATTCCCAGTCCCGCCAATTTGCGCGCCTACATGCAGCGGTTGAGCGCCCGTCCGCACCATGTGGGATCGCCTTATGACCAGGAGAACGCGCAGTGGATTCTGGCGCGCTTCAAGGAGTGGGGCTGGGACGCGCACATCGAGACCTTTGACGTGTTGTTTCCTACTCCCAAGGTTCGCGTCGTCGAGATGATCGAGCCCACTAAGTTTACGGCCAAGCTGGAAGAGCCTGCGATCGCAGTCGATCCGACCTCCAATCAGAAGTCCGAGCAGCTGCCGACCTATAACGCCTACTCCATCGACGGCGACGTTACTGCGCCGCTGGTGTTCGTGAATTACGGGCTGCCGCAGGATTACGAGCAACTGGACCGCCTGGGAGTTTCGGTCGAGGGCGCGATCGTCATTGCCAAGTACGGAAACTCGTGGCGCGGCGTGAAGCCGAAAGTTGCCGCCGAGCATGGCGCAATTGGATGCCTGATTTATTCCGATCCGCGGGATGACGGCTACTTCGAGGATGATGTTTTCCCCGCCGGACCCATGCGCAATCCTAACGGGGTGCAGCGCGGCAGTGTCATGGATTTTGCCGCCTCCAATCCTGGCGATCCGCTCACGCCGGGAATCGGCGCTACGCTAGATGCCAAGCGCCTGCCGCTTAAGGAAGCCAAGAGCATCACCAAAATTCCAGTATTGCCGATCTCCTATGGCGACGCCCAGCCGCTCTTGGCGGCATTAAAGGGGCCGATGGCTCCGGCGGAGTGGCGTGGAGCGCTGGCGCTCCCTTATCACGTCGGACGTGGTCCCGCAAAAGTCCACCTCAGGGTGGAATCCAATTGGGACATCAAGAAAGTCAATGATGTGATCGCCACAATTCCGGGTGCAGTTGCTCCCGACGAGTGGGTTGTTCGTGGCAACCACCATGATGCCTGGGTCAATGGTGCCGAGGATCCCACCTCCGGCCAGGTTGCCCTTTTGGAGGAAGCCCGGGCCATTGGCGAGTTGGTGAAACAAGGCTGGAAACCGCGCCGTACCATTATTTATTGCGCCTGGGACGGTGAAGAACCCATGCTGCTCGGTTCAACCGAGTGGGTTGAAGCCCACGCCGATGAGCTCAGCCGAAAAGCCGCCGTGTACATCAACACTGACGGCAATGATCGCGGCTACTTCGAAATGGGCGGTTCCCATAGCCTGGAGCAGTTCATCAATGGCGTGGCGCGGAGCGTTGAGGATCCGGAGACGAAACTCACCGCCTGGCAGCGTGACCAACTCGTTGGCATTGCCAACGCAAAGACCGACGAAGATCGCAAAGAGCTGCGCGAGCGTCCGGACCTGCGCATCAGCGCGCTCGGCTCGGGCACCGACTTCACCGGCTTCCTCGATCACCTGGGTATTGCCAGCTTGAACCTGGGCTATGGTGGCGAGGGCAAAGAAGGTATCTACCATTCGATCTACGATGATTTTTACTGGTATACGCATTTCTCGGATTCTGATTTTGTCTATGGACGCGCTCTGTCTCAGACGATAGGCACGGCGGTTTTACGGCTCGCCGATGCCTACGTGCTTCCCTTCGATTTTGTCGATCTCGCCGATACGGTGCAGAAGTACTCCAAGGACTTGCAGAAACTGCTGAGCGACAAGCAAAAAGAAACTCGTGAACGCAATCAGGAAATCGAGCAGGGCGTATTCAAGGCCACGTTCGATCCCCGGCATCCAACCGTAGAGCCACCGCGGGAAGAGGTGCCCCCGTTCATCAATTTCGCCCCTATGCAAAACGGGGCTGACGCCTTGACCCGCAGCGCCGACCGCTACCGCAAGGCGTTGGCAGGAGCCCAAGGCAGGCTCGATCACGCCGATGCGGCGGCGTTAAAGGCCATCAATGAGTCCTTAATCGAGAGCGAACGCAAGCTCACCAATCCCGATGGCCTGCCGCGACGTCCCTGGTATAAGCACCTGCTTTATGCGCCGGGCGTCTACACAGGCTATGCGCCGAAGACTGTCCCCGGTGTGCGCGAAGGCATTGAGGAGAAGCGTTATGCCGAGGCCGAGCAGGAGGTCGCCCGGATAGCAAAAGCCCTGGATGACGAGGCGGCCCTGGTGGATGTAGTGGCCGCACAGTTAGAAAAGCTGGCGCAGTGACGAAGGCGAGCTGTGCTCGCCTGCCCAGACGGGACGTCTGGGCCTACATGGTTATTGCTAATGCGCGCGTAGCGGCAGACGTCCTCCTTCGACTTCGCTCAGGACCTGCCCGGCCGGGCTCCGCTGGTCTTAACGTTTGCGGGATTTACGTTGCGGGGGAAGTGCTTCCTCCGGCGCCAGTTCGTCAGCGGTCGTAAAGATTGGTTCGATGTCCGTCGGAATCGATTCCAGTCGCGCCAGCGCTTTTTTGGCTACCGGCCGTACTACTCCAAGCTCATCCAGCATCTTCTTCGCTCCGGCATAATCGCCCTGCGCTTCGATGGTGAGCAGGTCGTGATCGAGATCACGCACCGCGTCCTTGACCTTGCTCATGTCCACGCTGAACGTTCCATCGCCGTGCGGCACAAAGGCGCCCTTGTCGATCAGATAGTTGAATTGCATAGCCATGCCCTTGCCATGCGCGTCATTCAGTCCAAAGCGCAGGCTGCGGAACGCCGAGGCAAGAAAGGTGACATAAAGCTGGCGCTGCGCGGCATCGTCGGATGGCAGCACCTTGGTTAAGCCTAGGTCTTTGGCGTGATCCATCATGTATTGCAGCGCAAACAGGCCGGTAACATCGGCTTTGGCTTCTTCGATCGCGCTGTAGAGGTCTTTAAGCTCTTCACGCGCGGTCGTGTCCCGCCCATCCACTTTGATCTGGTGTGGCCCGAGCCCGTGCATCAGTTCATGCGCCAGAATGTGCGTGAAGAACGACTCGAAGTTGACGTCCAGCATCGCTTCTTTGCTTAGCGTCTTGCGCGCGATTGGCAACAACACGCTGTGAAACTTGGCTTCCTGAACGTTTTTCAGCATCACTCGCTTGCTGCCCTTTTGCTGCACCACCCGCTCGTCGTTGGGCAGGTTATAGGCCGCAGTCTGGACGCCATGGGCGCCGTCCCCACTTGCGATGATTTCGTCGATAACTCGAATCGGCGCGGCTGCCCCGAGCTTGGGGTTCCGGTACTGGGAGTCAATCGGAAGGTTGTCTTCGACGTCCTGCAAGTGCTTGGTGAATGCGCCTAGCTTCGCACTCTCCTGTTCATCGCGAAGCCCGACATAAACCTCAAATGCGGCTTTGTATCCGAAAAGTTCGTCGTTGTAGGTTTCATAGGGGCCGATGGTGATGTCGATGGGCGCATCCAGATCCATCCACGCCAGATCGCTCTCGTAATAGTCGTTGGAGAGAAAGGCATCGGCGCGCGTAGTCAGAAATTTCTTGAGCGAATCGTTGCTGGTCAGGCCGGCGGCCTCCTTGAGCAGGGCCGCGGCGCGCGTGAGATCGTCCTTGTACTCCTGGCTGTAAGGGACGATTTCAAATTGATCGGCGCCGGTGCCTTTCGATCCAGCTTTGCTGCGAATGACGGTGAAGAAACTCTTTGCCTGCTCTTGCTGTTCCGGAGAGAGGGAGCCTACCCACTGCTCGAAATCCGCCTTAGTCATGTCAGCGGGATAGAAATTCGCCCCCAGCGGCTTTCGCGGCGGAACGGCGGGCAAGAACGCCTTGAATTCGTCGATATCGGACCATGGCCCTTTGTTAATCCAGAAATAATGGAGCCGGGCGCGCCCCAGTCCACTGGTGTCCTTCTGCAAACGCTGATGCAAGGCAAGGTCGCCGCTCCACAGCTGCTGCATGTACACAGGATTGAAGATGCGTGCCGCCTGGATAAGCTTTACCAGCGCCTGCCGGTCGCCCGCGGACAATTCCGAGAGCTCCGCGCGAAGCGGTGTCGGCGCAAAGCGGCTGGCCATCTGCTCAAGTTGCGCCTGGTTAGGAAGGGAACCGCGGCTGGTCTTTTGGGCGGTCAAAGTCGCCGCGCACACCATCACAATTGCGATCACAATGATAGCCAGTTTCAAGAAGAGCCTCCGCACTCGGCAGCAGATCTAGTGCAGATTCGATCCCATCGGCTCGTACTTGTAATGCTTTCCGTCGAAGTAGACAACCGACGTCATCTCGTCGGCGCTGGTCTCTTCTGCGTAGATCGCCGAGATCACTTTCTTTTTTACCAGAATATGCTTTACCGCGACGGTTTTGAAAGGCAGGCTGACCACCACAAATTTCGATTTGGGAGAACTCGAGCGCCAGGCATCCGCGCCCGCGCCGTGGACGATCAGCAAAACGTACCCGGTGTAAGCCGGATCCTCTGATCCGAACGTGGTCGTAATCTTCGGGTCGCCAATGCCAAAGAAGCTGTGATACGGATCGACAGCCTTGTATTTGAACTCAGCTTCTCCGATCAGTGGATTCTTCGCGCGCGCGACCAGAGCGATATCTTCCACGCCATCAGCGTCGAAATCGGCAATCATCGGAGCGAATTCCGGCACAAGGCTAAATTCGGCTCCAAATTGCTTTTGGACGAAGGCGTTGTCGACGGTTGGACGGCTCCCGCCAGCCGCCGTTTGTTGGCTGAGCGCTGCAACAGACATCAGCAAGAGCAGCACGGCTATGGACGCGAATTTCACGCAGGACATATCGCTACTGTATGCCTCTGCGATAGTTACCGCTAGACTCCGGGCAGATAACCAAGGTAACGACGGCTCTACTGCGGCGTAGCCTTCACAGCTGATCCGCGAAAGCTTCCATAACCCAGAGCCGCGGGGCGACCCGCCTGATCGCGTTCGATTCTTACCTCCTCCCAATACGAGCGGTCCACAAAGCGATCTCGCCCGAGCGGAATCAGGAATGATGAGCTACCGGAAGGCCATTGAAGGGAGAGCTCATTTCCGGAAGGTGCCAGAATCAGCTTCGCATTCGCTTGATAGAAATCCGGCCCGAACTGAAAAGCACCGGCACTGGCCTTGAGCTCGTCCGCACTCAGCCGCCGCCCAGGTTTGAAGGAGGTATATGGCAAATTCAGCGTAATCGCCGCGACGTCGTTCCCAATCGTGGTGGTTACCGAAGCATATATGTTGCTGAGCACAACCACGGTCATGTTCTCGCGGGGAAGATGGAGAACAAAGGATGCGAATCCCGGAGCCCTGCCGTTCATGTAGTAGGCCATTTCATTGAATCTCCTGTTTTCGCTCTTGAACCAGCCATAGCCCACGCGCTCGGAGGTATCGAGCGCCGCTTTCCGCGAGGACGAACTCAAGAAACGACCGGACAAGAAAGCATCGACAAATCTGTCCTCATCCCCAACGGTGGTGTAAATAGAAGCATTACCCGTCTTTGCCGACCAGTGAATCGTCTCCGCGCGCTTCAGCCCGTAAGTTCCTTCCGGCGCGTAGCCAATTGCAATGTCCGGGCCAAGATCGGAATCGTCATCGGCGCCAGAGTCTTTGAGTCCAGCGGGCTGAAGTACCAACTTCTGCACGGCAGCGCGAAACGGCATACCCGTCTTCTTCTCGATGATTAAGGCGAGCAGATTGAAGGCAGAATGCTCTTCATGCAGATACTTCGATCCCGGCTCGAACAGCAGAGATTGGCCTTGGATCTTCCCAACCAAGGTGGCTGGCGTCTGGTGCTGCTGAAGGATGTCGTTGTAATCCGGGAGATTGTTAATGTCGGGCAATCCGGAGCGCTCCATCAGCAGATCGCGAATCGTGATCTGTTCTGCCCCAGGGATTCCATGGACGAACTCCCCGACGTGAGTATCTAAAGTTAGAGAGCCTTCATCGATCAGCCGCAGGATGGCGGCGGAAGTAAACTGCATCGAGATGGATGCGATATGGAACCGGGTACTTTTTGTGTTCGCTGTCTGGCGCTCTCGATCGGCAAGTCCATAGGTCTTTTGGAAAAGAACTCGACCGTCCTTCTTAAGCAGCACATTACCGCTAAAATTCGCGGTATCGACATACGGAAGGATGTACGCGTCTATCTTCTGCGTCAGTTGACGTTCAGGGGTAGCGGCAGCGGCTAGGGCGCACCACGTGATCACTGACAAAATAACTGGCAAAAGGCGATCAGTTCGCACGGCTGTGGTTGTCCTCCAGGGTTCCGCAGACGGCTTGATTGACGTTTGCAGACCAGGATCGCCTGCTGGGTATCTGCAGGCGCATTTCATAAGACGTCTGCAGTCTGTTAGCGGTAGCAGAAGCGCGAATAAGAAATCCCAGGCCTCAGATGCGCCTGAACTTGAAGTGTTGCCAGCCTTCCGGCCGCAAGTTCTGCAACTTTCCATTGGACAGCCGCAGCTTCATTCCAGGAGTACGGGTGATTTTCCCGATCCGGGAGATTTTGACGCCGGCAATTCGAGCCGGAACGTCGGCATCGGCTGGAGCGGTAAAGAGCAGTTCGTAGTCTTCGCCGCCGTGAAGTGCAAAACCGAGATCGACGAGCCTGCCGCGTTTACCGGCTGACGCTCTCGGGATAACCTCAGCATCGACTTCGGCCCCAACTCCCGACTCTTCGCAGATGTGGTCCAGGTCAGTCGAAAGCCCATCGCTTATATCGATCATCGATGTGACGAGCCGACGCTCTCTCAGAAACCGGGCTATCTCGAGGCGGGGTCTTGGATAGAAATGGCAAGGGTATTCGCGCTGCACCTGTTTCACCCCGCGCCCTGCGCGAAGGTCGCTGATGGCCGCGGCAGATGCGCCCAGCTCTCCCGTCACACAGACAAGGTCGCCGGCCCGAGCCCCGGATCGCAGAACAGCTTTCCCGCGCGGTGCCGACCCAAGCACGACGATGTCGGCCAGGATGGGACCGGGAGACTGAGCCGTGTCTCCTCCTGCCAGGGTTACCCGGTGTTTCTTCGCCAAGTTCAAAAGACCGTTGAAAAATGCATCGACCCAAGCTTGGGGCGCTGTTGTGGGCAGTGCCAAGGATAAGAACGCGGCGATTGGTTCCCCGCCCATGGCTGCAATGTCGCTTAAGCCTCGAGCCAGGCAGCGGTGCCCGACGGCATCGGGCGGATGCCATTCCCGCCGAAAATGGATTCCTTCCAGGCTGAAGTCCGTTGTCACCAGCGTCTCATGACCTGCTGGAATGCGGAGGACGGCGCAATCGTCGCCGAGGCCGACTACAAGTTTTCCTCCAGCACCAGTGCGGCGACGAAGCCGCGCAATCAGCGCTTTTTCGGGGAGGGGCACAGCGACTCACTATATAAGAGTGGCCGTCTGAGCCCAAGAATCGGTATGCCGAGATGGGAAATCCGCAGCAGGTAACGCGTACGGCAGTCCATCAGCGATTACCGACCCTTAGTAACGGTTGCGTGCCGTTGACAGGTATGAACCTCGTTTGTTACCGTTGCCTCGCTGTCATCCAACACCTTTGGCCGAGCTAAATGCTGCAACTTGTTGGCGTTGCAGACATCGACTTTCGGACCTTGCCTGGTTCGAGTAGGTAAAGGGCGCGCATCAGCCTCATTCGTTGTATGGCGCAGCCCAGGAATCGGGTTGAGCAGGGCTTCTGCGGCGATCTCGTGCCGCCCTGAAAGATAAGGTAAGCGACCCGATCCTGTAACGAAGGACAGACTATTGCGTAAGCGCTTTTACATACTTTTTGTGGCCCGCGACGATGACGGGCAGCTCCGCAAGATTCCCATCCCCGTTCACTATTTGTACGTGCTGGTGGTGGGTGCGGCTATCGGCGTGCTGAGCCTGACCGGAATCGCCAGTTCGTATTCCCGGATGCTGCTGAAGGTCTCGCGCTACAACGAGCTGCGTATCGAGAAGGAAGAGCTCAAACACCGCTACTCGCAGCTTGAGCAGGTGGCACACGAAAAAGATGTCCAGGTTGCTTCCCTAGGATCGCTGGCCAGTGAGGTTTCCGCCCTCTACGGCTTGAAATCAGAGCCGATGCTGACCAACGCGGCCGAAAAGAATTTTCAGGATGCCCAGGTAGTCAATTCCTCGCTCGATCAGCTATATGCGTTGCGGACGACCGCGCTCAGCGGAGCAGCTACCGTGGGCATCAGCCTTGGACTGACGCGCACCGTAACCACGGCCGACTGGCTGCGCGCCAACGCCGCGCCCAATGTCTGGCCTGTCGAAGGTCAGGTGACAGGGTCCTTTGGCGAGCGGATCGATCCGTTTAATGGGGAAGGCGCCTTTCACAGCGGTGTCGATATTTCGTCATCCTACGGAACGCCGGTCATTGCGCCCGCCGATGCCATCGTTACCTTCGCCGACTTCATGGGCGGATACGGCCGGGCTATTGTGCTGGACCACGGGCATGGCATCAGCACGCGTTACGGACATCTTTCCAATTTCGCGGTTATTTCGGGACAACACGTTCATCGCGGCGACACGATCGGATACGTCGGTCTCAGTGGCCGGGC
The DNA here is from genome assembly GCA_035691825.1 of Terriglobales bacterium. Taxonomy (GTDB): domain Bacteria; phylum Acidobacteriota; class Terriglobia; order Terriglobales; family Acidobacteriaceae; genus Gp1-AA122. The sequence continues at coordinate 10,387 of DASSIO010000063.1, forward strand.
CACCGGACCACACCTGCACTACGAAGTCCGTATCAATGACACTCCTGTCAATCCGCACAAATACCTCCGCCTGACGATGGCCCATAATGGCGACTTCGCCGCGGGTAGCTAGGACACAGCAGTCGTTGGTCGTCAGTCTTCAGTCCTCAGGTAGAACACAGCTTAAGCTTTCAGCTCTCAGCCATCACCTATCAGATTGAAAGACCCAAAATCGCCCCAGTGTCTCTCGCCGATTAAAATCGTCGATTTTGATGTTGAGGTGTGCGAACGCTGAGCCAATATCGAGTGTTATCGCAAATTAGAATTATTTTCAGTGAGCAGTCGGACGAAATCAAGAGGTAGCGGACGAACGGCGGACTAGAGCAGGGCAGGAGAAGCGAACCATGATCATCCGGGTCTGGCGAGGGCAAACCAGCGTTGCTGATGCAGATGGGTACGAGCGCTTCCTGAAGGAGATGGCATATCCCGACTACGGTGGGGTGCCGGGTAATCGCGGTTGGATACTCCTTCGGCGTAGCGTCTCGGAAAACGTCGAATTCATGTTCGTGTCCTTCTGGGATTCGATGGACGCGCTTGCCGAGTACACAGGGGGCGACCCGGAGCGACCCAAATACTATCCTGAGGACCGGGCTGCCCTCCTGGAACTTCCGGAAGGAGTGGATCACTATCAAGTTGTGGACCTTCAGGCGCGCTGGTGAAGCCACCTGCCGTGAGTGTGTGTCTCTGTTCTCGCGGTGCCCGGGAGAGCCTCATCCACGCTACAAGCGTAATCACAAGAGACCCGCAAGTGAGGATCAACACAATGGATCGAGGGTTCACGGTTTTCATAGGCCGTTGCTGATTATTCGCCTCGATGACACGACACCAAGAAATTTGTCACAAATTCCCGCAGTGGCCAGCGCCTGGTCTGAAGCGTGTTTCAGGAAAACGAAGATGGATTAACGCGAAGGCGACGACGTATCCGAGCAGAGTCACGACGCTAGCCTCCGGCCCAGCGGTCCCACCCGTCATCCATTTGGAGCCGTGAAAGGATGGGTTGAGCAAATGACCGGCAACGGTGATGCCACTGTCGGGGACGCCGTACAGGAAGCTCTGAGCCCAATCCCACGCCGCATGGACGCCAATGGCAAACCACAAGCTGCCGGTGCGCCGCAGGGTGAAAGGGAGGAGAAAGCCCACGATCACGAGACTCACGGAACCCAGCCAGTTCTCTCCTGCATTAACGGCGATGTGAACACTTCCAAAGAAGACAGCCAAAAGTGCCGCAGCGGGCCAAAAACCCAACCCGCGCGCCAGCGCAAAAAGCGGATACCCACTGAACGCGAACCCCTCGGTGATTCCTACCATTGCGAAGACCACGGCCCAGCCGACCCCGAACACGGCGACCTTTCCCGGAGGGAGACCAATCGAACCGAAATAGAAATTGCCCGTCGCCCTCAGCACTAGCAGTACAAAGCTCATCATAGCGACGCCCCAGGCCAAACCCTCCAGAAATTGAGCGCCGAATTTTCGGGTGGGAAGCCCGTAGTCGGCAAGACCACGCCTCTCGAATCGCGCAAAGATCGCGCTCGTGACAAGCACCCCAAACAAAAAGATTCCTTCGTTCAACAGCATTCGACCCGGAGTCAAAACGCTAGTGAACTGGCGCGGCATGTGTAGCCACGCATGGACCGCCCGATTTACCGAGACCAAGAAAGTAATCAGGACGGCCAACACAGCGTAAAAAAGTAGGACTCTCCACCCCGATCGCATTCCGTTCGCACCGATAAACAGACTCATGAATGATGAACGCCGAGGGGAGGTGAGAACCGGAGTCGAGGCCTGCGGTGCGCGAGCGGGGTAGATTTGGTTATCCCTCAAAAGATCGGGATCATATAGGTTGATGCCGCAAACCGTCAAACTGTTCCCGCTTTGGCTAAGCTTGCTGCCCGCGAGTTAACTTAATTCCCCAAATCAGGCAAGCCACCGCAACCGACAAAGAACCCGCGTAAAACGCAAGGCTGAAGTCTCTTTCAGAGAATCACCGTATCTTGGGCAAGTACATTTCAGGAAAGTTGTCTCGTCAGTCGAGTTTTAATAGGCGATTTGGGACGCACCTTCCTTTGAAGCCGACCATCATCTCTTCAACCACTCTTCGTATTGTCGCCAATCCTCATTGATGATTCGACGCCGTTCATTCTCGGGTAGTTCTCGAATTCAAAATCCAATCCGGGAGTAAGCAGGATATTCTGCAGCCACCAAGATATCCCGATAATCCTGCTTTGCTGAATCAAGACAGGCTCGCAGCTTTTGCACATTCCCGTTCGCCACTTTCAACACCGCAAGCTGTACTCGATTACATCCCTGGCGCCACTTCTCTGGCCTATATTCTCCGAGCATTGCGGTGACGGTGGCATATTCATCAGCGGTAAAATCTCGGCGCACGACCCTCTCCACATCGTCGGCTGTGACTTGCGGAACCGCTTGGGAGGTGAGGCGCGCTGAATTCCTGCGGAGAAGGCGTCCTAGTTGGCGAATGAGCCGCACTGGGGCAGATTATAGCCTTCAAGGCTGGCCACCCACAGTACGATCCAACGCGCCTTACTGTCGCATTGAGTGCGTTGATAGTGAAAAGTCACCGGAACGCGCTTCTATTCAATCGCCTTCCCGAATTTTTGCAAACGCCAACTGTACATCGCTTTCAAGTCACTGGTGCGCTCCCGAGTATCGGCTTCGACGCAAGCGGCATAGACCATTGGGGCTGCACTGCCGCCTGCGTACAGATTCTTTTCCGCCGAACAGTTCGCGTCCCGGAATTTCAGCCAAAGGCGTTGCGCCGCCTGCAAGTCCCTTTGCCCGTCGGCCGACAAAACTTCTCGGATCTGGGCATAGATCTTATTCAGCCGTTCGTCCGCCACCTTTGAAGCGGAGATAAAGCAGACCGTCATTTCGGCGCTGGAAGCCGGAGCTTTGCACGGTGAATCCGGTGCGTTCATGTGCTGCCCGCCTGCGTTGTTCGGAACGAGGAGACACCCGGCCAATACCAGTGAACAGAAATACGAATCCAGTCGTTGCATGTACCCCATGGTACGAGGAAAGCAACAACTGAGAGCTGACAAACTGAGCAACCAAGAACCAGCAACGGAAAACGAGGAACCGAGAGCCGAGAACCGAGAACCGAGAACCGAGAACCGCTCCTACCCCCTCAGCCCATTCCACTTCTCCGAGACGACCATGGAATTTCCCGGATTCTGAGGATCGTAGCGCACAGAGGTCGGCACGCCTAAGCGGCAGGATTGCAGGTTGATCCAGTGGCGAAGATAGGTGACATCCTGGGAAGCTTCGTAGGAGACGCCTGCCACATCGTAGTGGTAGATGAGCATGGTGGAGGCACGATGGCCATTGGGTTGGAGTTCCTGTACGTCGATAACCGTGCCGTCGGTGATGCGCCCGATTTCGGCCAGCATGGCCAGGCGCTCGCGTTCCAGATCTTCCGCGGTCTTTCGCTTGCGGCGCAACAACGCAATGGAGCCCAGCGCGACGGCGATCCCGCCCAGAAGCAAAGGATAGAGACGAAGTGAGATCATGACCGCGAAGGAGACGCTTTTCCTTTTCTCAAGAGAATAAGCCTAAGCGCGCCGCGGGGGGAAGAGGAGAGTTGTTACCAAAGGAACGGGGTGCGAATCCGCGATACTGAGCGCAATTCAACCACTCACTCATCCACAACTGGATTCGTCAACGTGCCCACTCCTTCCACCGTGATTTCGACAACATCACCGGCTACCACCGGCGAGACGCCTTTGGGTGTCCCGGTTGCGATCAGATCGCCTGGGCACAGCGTCATTACCTGCGAGATGTGCCGAATCATCACATCCAGAGGAAAGATGAAATCGCGGGTGTTGCCGTCCTGCCGAACCTCCCCATTGACGCGAGTTTTTACGCCAACGCCCGTCCAGGGATCGATTTCGTTTGTGACTAGCGGA
>DASSIO010000064.1:0-2287 GCA_035691825.1 Terriglobales bacterium
GCACACTGAACCAACTAAGCCCGCGGGCGGCGACGGGGTTTTCCATATCCAAGACGCTGGGCATCAATGGCTTCGATACCGAAGGTCCCAATGGGCCGCCTATCCAGCAGCAGTTCCAGGGCTTCCCGCAACTGAGTATTAGCAGTTTTCTGCCGATGGGCGACAACGACGGCGGCCAAGCCGAGGACCAGAGTAAGACCTATCAGTTTGTCGATAACGTCAGCATTTCCCATGGCAGGCATTTCGTCAAATTCGGTGGTGAGCTGCGAAAGGTCGACGATAATGCCGACACCTCAAATTCTTCCTGGGGAAATGAGACCTTCAACGGCGGTTTGAGCGGTTTCGGCGCAGCCGATTTTCTGATGGGTTTGCCAGATACCACGTTGAGCCCCGAAGGTATTCCCGTCAACGCCATCCGCCAATGGCGCTCCGCCCTCTATATTCAGGACGATTGGACCGCAACTTCGCGGCTGACGCTGAATCTCGGTGTGCGTTGGGACTGGACGCAAGTGCCGCAGGACACAGCCGGCGTGAGCCGCACACTAAGGTTCGATCTACCCGGTGGACCCGTTCTTTGGCCCGCTCCCGGCGACTCGCAGTCGATGTATATCCATCCGCAGCCGCCAATCGAGCCCCGCTTTGGATTCGCTTACAAAATCGATAGCAAGGACGTGCTCCGCGGCGGTTTCGGCCTCTTCGATGCGGAGGCTAAGTTCGATAACATCAATATTCTTCAACTGAATCCGCCGCTCCACGCCAGCGTGGAATCCATCAATCCGCTGCAATCGGGTGGGCTTGTTACGCTGGAAAATCCGATCGATCAGAACGAAGTCGCTGCTGGCATCTTCGACGTCGTGTCAGAGCCGCCCGATCGCATCAAGAGAGATCCCTACCAGACGGACTGGAACCTCACATTCCAAAGGCAACTCACCAACAGCAGCGTCTTCGAGATCGGCTACAACGCCACGCGGGGCACAGACCTCGATACCAGCGACCTGGCCTGGAACAGTCCGCAGCCGCAAGCCTCGACGGCTGATATTCAGAACGCTCGGCCGTACCCGCAGTACGGCGTAATCCGCATGATTGAGGTCAATGGCTGGAGTTCGTACAACTCGTTGCAGGCAAGCTTCCGCCACCAGCTCTCTCACGGCTTCACGCTAACGAGCCAATATACGTGGTCACACTTGATCAACAACATCCAAGGCTCCACGAACGGCAGCCGAGCGCTCGAACAGAATCCCCTGTTGGAGGGCACTAACGTCGAGAAAGGCAATGCCTCCAGTGACCGGCCACAGGACTTCACAGTCGGTTACGTTTGGGACTTACCTTTTGGCAGCAGCCTCCAGGGTTTTGAGGGCCAGCTCGTAAAAGGATGGCAGACGTCTGGCTTAGTGACGTTTGCGAGCGGAACTCCGCTGTTGATTGTCGATAATGGCGATCCTCTGCACATGGACAACTCCGGTGCGGAACGTCCCAATTTCGTGCAGGGCCAGTCTATGTTCGTGTCTAACCCGGGTCCGGCAAAGTGGTTCAACACGGCTGCATTCGTTGCGAGCAAATACAACGCAGCGAATCCGGCGGCTTCTTACGGCAACGTGCCGCGCAATCCCGGCGGCCTCTACGGACCAGGCACGAAGACGTTCGACCTCTCGCTTTCCCGCAGCTTCAAACTGCCATTCCACGAAAACTCGATCATGTTCCGGGCGGAATTCTTCAACGCCTTCAATACCCCACAGTTTGGCAGGCCCGGCACGACGGTCGGCACCAGTTCCTTCGGGAAAATAACTGGAACGAGCGGCTCCGAGCCGAATCGCATCATCCAACTCGCATTGAAATATAACTTCTGAGACTCTCCCTCTCATCGGCGCGTCATTCACAAAAGTGGCGCGCCGAAGGAGCGCTTTTCACACATGTCCTCGCGTCACAATGCCGGCTTTTCGGCAAGACCTGATTGACTGAGTTCTTGTACGAGCGGATGATTCGCACCCATGATCGCCACGCGCTTCCATCAGCTAAACCGCGAATTTATCGAATTGCCGAAGCCTCCTAAAAGATCTCCGCCGACGCCGCCTGTCGGCTAAAAACCTTATTGCCACAGAGGACTCACTTGGTGTATCCCTCCTCTATGCAGGCGTCCCCTTCTACAGTTCTTATTGCCGATGACAACCGTTTCACTCGCGCCGCTCTCCGTTCATTCGTCGAAACGAAGACTGAATTCCGCGTCTGCGGTGAAGCGGTAAACGGCCTCGAAGCGCTGGAATTGGCAAATCAGTGCAAGCCGGATGTG
>DASSIO010000065.1:0-7905 GCA_035691825.1 Terriglobales bacterium
CATGATCCCTTTCAAAAAAAATGATCTCCCGCGACGTACTCAATTAGACCTGACAGGGCTGTGTTTTCTTTGAATCAAAGCTCGTGAGCGAATCTAGCCTTTGAAACTGCTGCAACTAGACTCCGAGCTAGTGTTGCGTCGCCCCATTGAGACCACCCGGTTTATCAGGAATTGAGGCTTGTACTTACCGTAATGCATCAAACACGGAGCGCATGTTCTAGTCGGGAATCTCCCACCACGACCCATCGGGTAGTACTTCGTAGCGTTTGTACCAAGGTACTCCGAAAGGGTTTAGAGTGAAGAGGTACTTAAACCCTTGGCTCGCTCGGAAGAATACCTGCTTCTTAATGAACTCATGGGATTCCTCGATAGTGAGACAATGGACTGGGTCTGTTGGGCCGACCGTGTTCACATCATCCTTGAATCTTTTCTTCGGGTCCGGCTCAGCCTCATCCGAGTAACAGAACTTCTCCACCACAACCCAGCACTTTTTCGAGTCAGCGGCACGCGGATGTATCTCTGCGTGTAAGGTGTACAGCGGTGATAGCTCGTGGTGAGGGTGCGGCGTGTTGTAAACGGTCACGAGAAGTGTGGTCATGACACTCGTCCAGAATAAACTGCGTTGCGCCTCCAGGGGCGCACGTGTTTGCAGTTCTTTCGTCTCTACGCCACGGCTAACCAATTTCGGGACCAACGGGGTAGGCAGCGAAGGCCCCTGTGTTTTAGTGCCTGGCTAGTCAGGGCGGGCGCGAATCGCAGTGCGTTGACGCCCTGCTGCGTTTCTAACCAATTATGCTGCCTTAGGCTCGATGCGAACAGGTTTGGCAAGGGGTGCCTTGGGCAGTTCGATGTTCAAAACGCCATCCTTCAAGATCGCGCTCACCTTCAAGCTGTTTACCTCCACCGGCAGATGAACGACGCGTAGGATTTCCCTGGCGCACCGCTCGGAGTAGATCGTCTTGCCCTTCTTGCTTTCTTCTTGGGCTTCATGTTTGCCGAGGATCGTTAGCTTGCGTGGTTCGACATTGATCTCGAGTTCCTTGGTGCTGAAGCCCGGCACCTCGGCCCGAACCGATACGGTGTCATCTGACTCTGCCATTTCCAGGTGTACAGGGTGCAGCAGTTCGGACTCGGCCCTGAACCAATGCTCCAAATCGTGACCGAGCCACCTGCCATTGTTGTCAAAGATCTCGAATGCTCTGCGAGCGATCGAGTCGTAGATTTGCTGGATCCGCTCGAAGACATCTCCGGTGGCGGACTGTTTGACTGCTAGAGGCACCTTGGCCGGCTGCATTGCTGTTGCGGCTTGTGGGGACATTTGTGTTCTCCTAACTTTGGTATTCACCTGACTACAGCCCGACTGTAAGTAAGATTGCCGAGACCCGTGGCGTCATACTCAGTCTCCGGGATGTATGTCTTGCGGCACAGGAACCGTCACCCATGGAGGACGCGGCGGAAGGTGTGGGGACACGAGACGCCTGGAGTATAGCACCCGCTGTTATGAATGCGGGATTAATTCGCGCATCTTTTTTGTCGTGACCGATGCCACGCCCGTCCGTGAGCTGCGTCACATACCGAGAGTCTTTCCAAACATAGGCTGTTTTCAGTCAGACCGAGCGGGGCGAGCCATGATTTGTACTCAGCGTACCCTCCTTAATTCGCCTTGAAACAAGAGTGGCCGTGCTCTATGTAGGCATCAATATCGGCGCATTGACAGTGAAAGTGGCGGGGCTCCACGCCGGTACCACAAACGCCAAAGTGATGGCCCATCAGGGGCGTTCCATAGAGGTTCTTCAGGAGCTGCTGGCGCTGCCACAATTCGCAGGGGCGGAGTATTTCGGAGTGTCGGGCCAGCGAGGCCATATCTCTGAACTTGCCGCCATCCAACGCGGTCTCGGGGAGGTGGGAAGCCAGTTTGACGCTGTGGCTTCGTTAGGCGGCGAATCGTTCTTGGTCTACACGCTTGTGGATGGAAAGATCAGCAACGTCGTGTCTCACAATAAGTGCGCAGCAGGCAGCGGCGAGTTTTTCGTTCAACAGATCGGCCGGATGGGGCTGGGCATTGACGAGGCCATCGAACTCTCGTTCACCGGAAAGGTTGTGCCACTAGCTTCGCGTTGCTCGGTGCACTGCAAATCGGACATCACTCACAAGCTGAATCGCCATGAAGCCACGCCCGCTGATATTTTGCACACACTCCACGACAGCATGGCCGATAAAGTGATTGCCCTTCTGGAAAAATCACAGCGCTCGCTGCGGCGCGTGTTGCTAATCGGAGGTGTGACGCGCAACGCTGCAGTCGTGGCGGCGCTTCGCGGGAAGCTTGCAGCCACCGAGTTCATTGTGCTGCCGGAGAGCCCGTGGTTCGAAGCCTGGGGTACGGCGTTGCTTACGCGCGACAATCCGCTTCACAAGTCTCCCGAAACCTCGCATCAGCCGGGCATCGGCAAACTGCCACCGCTTCAACGTTATGCCGAGCTGGTTCAAGTCATCGCGGCGCCTCCCGTCCAGGCGCCGCCTGAAGGCCCGCTCGTTCTGGGAGTAGACGCAGGGTCAACGACCACGAAGGTGGTCCTGCTCGATCCTTCAACGCGCAGCATGGTGGCCTCACATTACACGCGCACACGCGGTGATCCTGTGGCGGCTGTCCGAGAGTGCATTACGGAGCTTGTCCATCAGACTGGAAATCGCACCGTTGGACTCGTCAGCTCCACGGGCTCGGCTCGGGAACTGGCCGGGGCGTGCCTGGGTACTGAATATGTGTACAACGAGATTTCAGCTCATGCCGCCGGAGCGGCGCACTTTGCCGCGGACGTCGACACAATTTTTGAGATTGGCGGCCAGGACGCGAAATACATCTACCTGCACAACGGCGTGCCCATCGACTATGCGATGAACAACGCTTGTTCGGCAGGCACTGGTTCGTTTCTAGAGGAGAGTGCGCAGAGCGATCTCGGCTTAAGTGTGTCGGCCATAGAGGACGCCGCGTTAGCCGCCCAATCTCCCGTGCAATTCAAAACGACCTGCGCGGCCTTCATCAATTCGGACATCCGCATGGCCCAACAACAAGGCCACGGGCATGACAATATCCTCGCCGGACTAGTGTACGCGATCGCCGAAAACTACCTCACCAAGGTCAAAGGGCAACGCTCCGTCGGAAAGAAAGTACTGCTCCAAGGAGGAGTGGCTCTGAATCGAGCGGTCGGGTACGCGTTTGCCCATAGTATCGGGCGGCCAGTCGTGATCCCGCCACGTCCGGAGCTACTCGGCGCTCTTGGAGTAGGACTGCTCGCGCTCGAACGGTCCACAAGTGTCCAAAACACGCCGACCGATCTGCAGACTCTCGCGGCCGCAGAAATGAAACTGGAGGGTCAATTCACCTGTCGAGCGTGCAAGTTGTACTGCACCATTGAGCGCTTCAAAGTGGGTGAGCGACGCTTTCCATTTGGCGGGCGGTGCAGCCTTTTCGATAATGTATGGAAGAGAAAGTCTCGCATCGCGCCGGCACCCGATTTGGTCGAACAACGGGCGGCGATACTTTTTGACACGACGGAACATGTCGACACAGCCCCGCGGCAGGAAACTAAGGAGCGTCCAGGTCGGGACGTTGGGCACGCGTACGAAGTGGCAAAGTCGTTCTTGGAAGAGGCCTTTAGCAACCACAGTGAAGAGCCGCGGATTCATGAAACATCTATCGGCATTCCGCGGGCGCTGACAACGCACTCGCTCTTTCCTCTGTACTCGTCTTTCTTCTCAGTTCTGGGAATGAAAGTAGTACTGTCTGGCGTGGACCCACGCGGGGATCTGAGATCGAATTCGGGCTTTTGTCTGCCAGCGCAGATCGCACACGGCGCGGTGTTGGACCTGGCGAAGCGAGGCCTGAACCTGGTCTTCTTGCCGCACGTCCTACACATGCCTCACCGCAATCCTTGCCAGGATTCTTACCTTTGCCCAATCACACAAGCCAGTCCTTATTTCGTGGCCAAAGCGTTTCCTGATGCTCACTTTCTTTCGCCGGTGCTGGATTTCAGCGACGGATATGCGGCCAGTACGACGCTGACAGAGATGGCCGTGGGCGAGCTTGGAGTTGACCGGGAACTGGCTAATGAGGCTTGGGCAGCGGCCGTGCGCAGCCAGACAGAAGCCGAGTGTGCGTTGGCGGAACTGGGCCGGAAAGCTCTTGCTCAAGCTTTGGCGGAAGGCAAGCCGACGATCCTTCTGGCGGGCCACAGCTACAATGCGTTCACACCCGAGGCGTCTCAATCAGTGGGCAAGAAACTGTCCAGTATGGGAGTGTCGGTGATTCCTGCGGACTGTCTGGCCTCAGACGGAGCAGGCCCCACCGTTTGGCATTTCGCAAACCAGATCTTGAATGCAGCTTCTCTCGCCAAAAAACACTCGAATCTATTCTTTCTGAGCGTAAGTAACTTCAGTTGTACGATCGATGCATTCACCGATTCCGTGCTCGCGTCCCAGATGGGATCCAAACCGTACCTGATTCTCGAAATCGATGCGCACACTGCCGACGCCGGCGTGCAAACCCGCCTGGAAGCCTTCCTTGATATCGTACAAAACTATCACGCGGTGCAAACCAGCCTGGCCAAGTCATTCTCACCTTGTCGGCTGGCCCGCGGAGGTACCGTCGTCTGCTCAAGTGGCGAGCGAGTAGCACTTACGGACCCTCGCGTGAAGTTCTATCCCCCCAACTTCTCGCAATACCACTCGCAGTCGATGGCCATGGCCGTCGGCTGGCTGGGTTTGCAGGTAGGCAAAGTTCTTCCCATCGAGCGGAGCCAACTTGACCTGGGCTTACAGGTCACTTCCGGTCGTGAGTGCCTCCCGCTGCCTCTATTGATCGGCCAACTCCTGCAAATCTGTAAAGACCGCCAGCCCGGCGAGATCATCGGTTTCTACATCTTGCGCGGTGGCGCTCCTTGCGTAAGCGAATGCTACATGGGCTATTTCGAGCGTTTCGTCGTCGAACATCAGCTGACCGATGTTTTTCTGCTCAATCCGGAGCCGGAGAATGACTATCTGGGGTTTGAACCGGCCAATCTCGTCAAGCATTTGTCGCCGGCGATGTTCTTGGCGGACATCCTCGTTGAGATCGACAACGTCCTTCGCGTGGTGGGTGACCGGAGCAGCATCGAGAAACTCCACCGCGAGTGGCAACGATTCATAGTTAGAGCTCACTCACTCGATCTGTTCCATGCCGAACTGCCTGCGTTTGTAGACCGCTTGGCGGCGCTGCCGCTAAAGCGCGATCCCGTGACCTGTCCGCGTGTCGTTGTCACTGGAGACTTCTTCACCCGCTTTAGCCCGTTTTTCATGGATGGTGTCCGCGACCTCTACGCGAAACAGGGAATCATTCTCAAGCCCGTCGATCTGAGCGACCTGTTCCTGTACATGGCCTATGACGGGATGACTGGCATAGCCAACAAATGGGGCATGAAACCCGAAGGCCTCGCACTGGCCAACGCCTGCTTGAAAGTATTTCAGCCAGAAGGACTGCGGTACTTGCAGAAATGGTGGGGCTACCAATCTGGGAGAAAGAACGAGGAGCACTATCGCGGACTCTTCGCTAGGACCGGACTCCTGGTCTCAGGACCGGACAATGTTCCTGCCATGTTTGACGAGAGCTCAAAACACATTTCCCCCAAAATCTTTGGCGAAGTCACCCCGACGGTGGGCACGAGCCTGAATGCCGAAAAGGATGGCTACGACGGGATTATCTTGATCGGGCCATTTAACTGTCTCCCCTTTCGGATCTCGGAGGCGGTTCTCAAGCCTCTTACCATGCAACAAGGCATGCCCTTACTCGCCTACGAAACCGACGGCTATCCTGTTGCACCTTCCATGATTCGGCAGGTCGACGTGCACATTCAGCAGGTCCTGGAGCACCACGCCCGGACGCGCGAGTCATCGGTACACGTGAATGGAGGGTCCCGTGGTTTCCTTCAGTCCGCGCGTGACATGCTGCACTAAACCCGGTTGGAACGCGATTAGCCCGCGGTCACCCAACAGTGTGACCGTCGCCCTTGTGCTCCCTGCCCATCAAACTGAGACAGTTTAAAGGGTATGACGCGGCAAACGAACTCGTGGGTCAAGAGGCAAGAGAGGTAAAAATTGTTTCGCAAGAACACGAGTCTGCTCAGGATCCTTGGGTTACTCCTAGGGCTCAGCTTGTATTCCTACCACGTGCAGGAAGTTCTAGTGTGCTGGCTATTCTTTAGTCTTGCCTTCGCTTCACTTGCTCTTCTCATCTTAGGGGGCGTAGTCGTTTTGTCCGCGGGAAACTACATTATCCATTGGACGAGCAAGGCAGTACGAGCGACTCCGAGAGCCGTGCTCGGTCCTGCTAACCTTCACTTGAAGAGAATCTCGGCGGCCGGAAAGGTCAAATGAATTCTAGGCGACGGACCGACGCGCTTACCGAACGAGTAAAAACGACTGGCTCCCAGATGTCCCCTTGGGAGATTTCATCGCATAGGTACGATAAACGCTAGTGCTCTGTCGGTGGTGCGTTTTCACAAAGGCGTGAAGTTGGGCTAGGTCCTCTGTACGCGTTCGATAGAGCCGTTTGAAGGGAGACGCTGGCGTTTGCGGCGGATGCGTCAGTGCCACTCGCTAGGGATTTCTATGATGTGCTGAGTTAATGACGCACATGGTAACGAACGAAGATATACCAAAAGGAGACATCCGATGCGGAATTATCTACTGAGGACGCTCTTAATCGGATCACTGCTTGTAACGCCCCTTGCCAGCGGCAGCTCTACGGATGACGCGAAGATAGTCGCAGCTCTTGACACCGAGTATCAGGCGGCCGTCAAAAATAACGACGCTACCACCATGGACCGAATACTCTCTGACGATTTCGTTGTGGTACTTGGCTCCGGCAAGAGCTACACCAAGGCCGACCTGCTTCAGATGGCGCGCACTCGGCGGGTTCAGTACGAGCACCAGGAAGATTCGGATCAAACTGTCCGAGTTTGGGGTGATACCGCTGTGGTTACCGCGAAGATCTGGTTGAAGGGAATCGACGAGGGAAGACCATTTGAATGGCACGTCTGGTTTAGCGACACATACGTGCGCACTCCGGCCGGCTGGCGATATTTTCACGGACAAGCTTCTCTCCCCCTGCCGGACTCGGCGAAGTGAGCAAGGGCGCGCTTGTGGACGGAACCTTAGTCGGATTCGTCTCGGCAGTTCACTATGTCCATCCTGACAAGCCGCCGGAACTCTGGATCAATGAGGTTAGCGTTGCCGAATCGCATCGCGGTCAGGGGATTGGCAAACGCCTGCTTGCTGCGATGCTATCCCATGGCCGCAGTCTCGGTTGCACCGAAGCGTGGGTTCTCACTGAGGAGGACAACGTAGCCGCGCAGCGGTTCTACGCATCGGTCGACGGCGCGCACCGTAATGTGGTCTATTTCACTTTTCCGCTGATTGATTCCCAATGATGCGTCGTGACCACGCGACTCGACTGGACTCGCCCAAACTTGGTGTTCCACCTGTGAAGTTCTGGTACGGGACTGTCCGGCACGACTTATCGGGACTTAGGCTGTTGGTCGCGGTTGGATGTTCTAACGGTGACCTGTGAACTGTGGACTAAGAACTTAGCCCATCGCCGCCTGTAAACCCGAAGGCAAGTCCTCACCCGCGCCGCTCTCCTGTCCATTGATGGCGGCCAACGCTCGCTCGCGCACGTCCTCAGGTAGCGGCAATGCCTTTTTTGTCTTCGCGTTAAAGTAAACGCCGGCAATCACGCTGATTGCGGTGGTCTCTCCAGTCTCGTCGTTCTTCATTTCGTGCGAGAAGCGGATCGACTTGTTTCCAACCTCCAACACCCTCGATCGAATGGTGACTGTCTCCCCGGCTTGCAGTTCCCGCTTATATTCAAGGCGC